>JAVBTU010000428.1:0-6014 GCA_031556015.1 Thermoguttaceae bacterium | reverse complement strand
AGATCAAAAGTTCCCGCGTGATCGGATTGATCATGGGACTGGAAAGTCGACTGCGGAAACAATAACCAATCGATGCGGTGTTACGGTGTCACCCGTTCGTCGAGAAACCGACCGATCCGGGTTCGAAGGCGGTGGAGGTCGGCGGAGGTCGCGTCGGTAAAACGGAGCGTACCGGCGTCTTCCGCGGATTCGAGGCGTTGTTCGGCCGAGAGACGGATTTCGCTCCGCACCGCCAGGGAAACGTCCCAGCGGGGCCGGTTCATTTTTTCCTGGAGGAGTACAAGGTACTCGACATCCTGCTGTCCGCGACGGTACGCCTTGAGTCGATGCGAAGCGACCACCGGCGGCGTCCCGGTCCTGCCCGGATAGAATAACGCCAGTACGTCCGACTTGTTCCAGGAATCGCCGGTCCCGACGGTTTGCCAGGGCACGACACCGTCCGCTCCGAGGGTCCAGGCGTCCAGCATCCACGCGACCGGCTGTGACGCCCCTTCTTCCGGACGACACGTGGTGCCATAGGTGTACACGATCTCGCCGAACCGTTCCTTGCGATCGTTGACGAGCCGGTTGAAACGATGGAACGTGTCGCCGCCGACCACGTTGACGCCCATAAGTCCGTCCAGGGAATCCCGTTGCCATTGCGGCCGGGAAATGTCGCAACGATATCGAATCGACGACTCCGACGACACGACCGCCTCGTGAAACAACCGCCCGAACCAGCCGAGGGCCGCGAAGTCCCGGTAAGCGGCCGGTTCGTCCAAAAGCCACGAGGAACTGGCGTGACTCCACCCCGAACGCTTGTAGTCGACTTTATTGTTCAAAAAGAAATGGAAGCAGGTGTCGTCCCATCCTTTCGAGTGAAGGTGCCTCGAGAAATCCCGGCATCCGGCCTGGAATTCTTCGGCGTATTCCCGGTCGAGGACTTCGTCGGCCCAGTCGTCGCCGTCGTTATTGCCGTGATAATGCCGGAAAATGTTCGCGGGAAAATTTTCATGAAGCGGCAGGTAAAACGCTTCGATCGGCACGGCACCACGAGGCAGATCGGCGAACGCGCTGCCGTCGAAATACGGTTGATACCGTCGATCCCAGGCCGTGAAATCGAACGTTTTCGTCGCCGGATCCCAAGGCGGCGCACATCCTTCGGACACGGTTCCCCGATGCGAATAGGGAACGCGATTGAGATACGTCCGATGAAGCTGCGCGAGGCGGTAATAGTCCCGTTCATTCTCCGGAAGGTTGTAACAATTCATCTCCGGTAAAAACGACAGCGTGTCGGGCAGCGTAAAATTCCGGACGTTCAAGACAAGGTCGAGTTCGAGCGTTTCTGTACCCGATTCGAGCCGCAGCGTGGCGTCACGTGTTCCCGGCGTCATTTCTTTCGGCACGAATATTTCACAATAAATCGTGTCGCGATCCTTCACGTCCAGTCCGTCGTTTCCCAGCGGCCACATCGGGTCGGGCACCTTTCCGAGCGACGACTCGACGTATTCGAAACGATAAAAAACGGTCCGAACGATTTCGTTTTTCGCGTCTTTCCAACGGAGCGTCGGCCTCACGGATTTGGCGTCACCGACGAGGTGAATCTGGAACGCCGAAAATTCGTTACGCCCCGATTCGAGGCGGACGGTTTTGCCGTCCCAGAGCGCGTTGGTCGTAAAATTCGCATCGGCACGTTCCGGAATTCGTCGGCCTTCTTTCGTGATTTTTTCGAATTCGTCGAGAATCGCAACCGAAACGCTCCCGAGTTTCGGCAGGTCGATTTCCCGCTCGGCGACGGCCTGTTCGTTGACGCCGGGCAGTTTCGAAAGCGGTTCCCCGGAAACGGGAAACGAGATCGTCGCCGCGGAGCCCGGCCGGCTGAGAGAATTGACGCCCCAAACGTCGAGCTTCACGTTTTCGCCGGGAGAAAGTCCGGTATCACGCAGACGTAATGCGAGGTTTTGCGACTCTTGACGTTTCGTGTCGTCCACGGCGGGAATCAGCGACCGGGGAAGTTCTTTTCCATTGACGGTCACAAAAAAGCCCAGAATGTCGCTTTCCTCCAACGGCGGGATTTCCCAAGAGATCACGGCCTCGCCGGGCGGCTGTCGTTCCGTTACAGCCTCGAGTTTCCGCGGTCGCACGGGGGGCGGTGATACCGCATCGACAAGCTCCAGTTCCAACACCGGAGCGGAGGCGGCGTTTTGCTCGCGACTGTAAAAGAACCGATTGGGAAAGGCGTGAAACACGACCGTTTCGCCGTCGTCTCCTTCCCGGTACATTTCGGTTCCGGTGTCATCGAAAATTACGAATCCGTAACCGAGCCCGACCGCTCTTGCCGCGACGATCTTCGGGGCGACGTCGATCGTCTGCCAACCGTCTTTCGGCTCCGACGCTTCGGCGTGGGACCAGAGCGTCCCTCCGGCGCCGAACATGACGAGCGTCAAATCGGAGTAATCCAAACCGTTCCTCCAAGGGGTGTCAGGATTCTTTCGCCAACGAAACGAGGAGCTGCCCGGTTCCTTGTCGTAGCCGGTTCCGGTTCCTTCGACCCACTCGGCGCCGAGCGTACTGACACCGACCCGCCGCAATCGCGGATCGCCGGACAGTTTGACGTGCAGCGTCGCCCGCTTGATACCGCGACCGCGAACCGGCGTCAAATCGAAATCCAGCAACGTGAATTCCTGATACCCCTTGAGTTTCAGCCGGGGTGCCTGGCCGTTATTGCCTTCCTCTTCCCCCCCGGCACTGGAAACCCACAGGTCACGGCTCGCCGGAATCCGAATCGTCTCGGAGCGGAGCGAACCGGCCGAAAGAATCAGAAGGACGCCAACCGTGAAAACGTATCGCAAAACAACACTTTTCATGACTTCGAGCCAAACGTTATCGAGGTTGCGGCTTGCCGGGCGAAAGGCGGGTGAGCGACCACGCTCCGTGTTAATCCCGCCAAACTTCGGTGGTCAGCGAGCAGGGAATCTCGTCGCATCGCGTTTCCAGTTCGACGTAATACGCGATGTGTCCGTTCGCGGGTTTAGGAATCGAAACGCTGTAATTCCCTTGCGTTCCCGGCGTCTTTTCGAGCGGCTTGCTCGTCCATTTCGACTGCCGGAAATCTTTCGTTTCGCTTGGAGCGGTCCAGAGTTTCGCGGCTTTGGCCGGGATGTCCGAAACGACCGACACCACGTAGTGATCGCCGTCGTCGGTTTGTTTCCATTCCAGGTTCGGCCAGGTCCGACCGGAGCAGGCGTACCGTGTGAAAGCGGCGAGCGTCTGAAACGCCTTGAGCTTCTGGTCGCCGAGGTTGTGCCCTACGTTCGGCAGGTTCAACTGGTATTTGACGCCCTCAAGATCGTTCCAGTAGAATTTCGTCGCATCGACCGTCCAGTACGGATCGTTCGTTCCGTGAATGAGCAACTTCGGCAACGTCAAGCGTGTTCGATAAGAGTACGGATCGATCATCGTCCAGAGTTGTTTTTTGTATTCCGGCATCTCGTCCCCGTGATCCTGGACGAGATTCCGGCTGGTGTAATCGGCGATACTTTCGCTGTAGTCGCCCCAGCTTTCCAGTTGGTACGCCATCTGCTCCTGCATGTTGAGCGTGTTGATCACGATCGGCGCGATCGCGATGACCCTCTTATCCTGTGACGCCGCGGTCAACCAGGTCGTCCAGCCCCGCTTCGACGCGCCGGTCACGACGAAAGTTTTGACGTCCTTCCCTTTTTCCCGCTGGAACAACGCCTGGACGGTATCCATGGCGCGGATCGCGCTTTTGGTCATCGGGAACAGGAGCGGCCAGGTCGAATCGTGCGACTCCAGCGCTTTCAGGAGCGTCTCGCCGATCAGGGAATCTTCGACGTGATCGCCGAACAGCGGTTGATTCGGGACCTGGAAGAGCATCGCGACGACCGAACCGGACGTCTCGGCGAGCAAGTCGGCCATCATGCGGTCGTCCGAATTCGGTTGCCTGCCGATCGCCGAACCGGTGATGAACAAAAGGCAATTCCCATCATTGACGACCTTGGTCGGCTGGACGACGTACATAAAATGTTTCCAGGGAATCCCGTGCCATGTCTGCGAAGTCATTTCGATGAGGAAGGATTGTCGTCCTCCCTTGTCGGCTTCTTCGAGGAGTTTCCACTGGTAGGAATCGTCTTTCAGGTCGAGATATTCGTTCAACTCTTTCGGCGAAGGGTCTCCGGCGGCGAGGGTCGGCGAAACGATCATAACAATCGCAAAAAAGGACAAGCAAAACTGTTTCAACATGTTTTTGTGAAAAGGGGAAAGGGGAAAGGGGTAGGCTTTCGCCGGAAATACGCGGGTAAGTTTTTTTTGTCATTCTGAGCGCAGTGTACTCACGGAGCGAAGAATCTGGTATATCCCATCACACGCATCGCGTTACGTTTACGGCTTGAAACCAGATTCTTCGGAGTACCTCAGAATGACATTATTGTTATATTAAGTTGACTTTTTTCCCGGGTTATGCTCGATCGAACGGGAACGGTGAAACTTCGTCGATCGATCGTGCTTCGAGGAGGACCATCAGGAGCCGTTCGACGCCGAGCGCGACACCGCAGCAGGGGGGTAACCCGGCCTCCATCGCTTTGATCAGGCGGCTGTATTCCGGGAGCGGGGCGTTGCCGTCGGCGATTCGGAACTGGTTGGTCTCTCGATTGCGTTTCAGGAGCTGCTCCGGATCGGTCAGTTCGGCGTATCCGTTGGCCAATTCGATTCCGTCGACGTACAATTCGTACCGCTCGCTGACCTCGAATCGGTCCTGATCCTGCTGCACGAGCCGGGTCGTCGCCAGTTGCGATTGCCAGACGGGAAAGTCGTACAGAATCGTCGGAAACTCCTTGCCGAGGTTCGGTTGGACGACTTCGGCGAACAAGAGATCGACCCAGGGTTCCCGCAGATATTCGTCCGCAACGTCGCGGCGAAACGGGACGGCACCGTAGGTTTCCGGGTAGGGGATTCGATTGTCGTCCGCGAACTGCCGCATCGTTTCGACGGGAACCGTGTGCGGATTCATTCCGGTGAATTGAAAAAATTTGTCGCCGTAGGAATGTTTTTCGACGCCGCACCGTTGGAACATGTGTTCGGCGAAATCGGTCAGAAACGCGATCCCCCGCTCGTAATCGTCGTCGACGCGATACCATTCGAGCATCGTGAATTCGACGTTGTGAATTTGACCGAAGTCGCCGCTGCGAAACGCGTGCGCGATCTGGAAAATCGCTTTCGCGCCGGCTACGAGGAGCCGTTTCATACAGAATTCCGGCGACGTCTGGAGGTAATACGTCTGGTATCGGTTCGGAATCCGTTCGACGGAAACGGGAATCGGCTCCAAATAACGATTAACGATCGTGTCTTCCGAGAGGATCGGCGTGATGACCTCGATGAAACCGCGGTCTTCGAAATAATTGCGTATCCGACGCAACAGACCGGACATGGCCGCCAGATTGCGAAGCGAAGCCGTCGGAAAAAAATCGAAGGAATGTGTCATATCGGAGAGAAAAAAAAGAAACCGGGACTGCACCCCATTCTAAGCAGGTTTGGCAGGAAAAACAAGCGACGCACCGTTCACGCATCCGAAGAAAGCATTGCCGAAGAAACCGCCGGCATTGAATGAGATGATCCGAATGGTGGGCGAGCTTGCGGTGTTTTTCGACACAGTGCGAGTCGCTGTGTTACTAACTTCAAACATCGTGAATTTTTTCGCGAAGTAAGCGCCCATCGGAAGCGAACACTTATCCGAGCGGCAGTGCCAGTGCGGCTCGCACCTCGTTTTGGCCGGCGGCCCTGCCGCCCTGTGATTTCTTGAAAAAATCGAAAAAACCAGCAAAGTCCTTGTAAATCGACTCGCTCTCACGTTCCCTTTTACTCTTGACAAAGCGCGCCGGGGCGGGAATACTTGTCGCTGTTCTTTCTTTTCACTTTTTTCGTTATTCGCCGATGATGTACCGAATTTTGCTGATCGCTCTGGTTTTCTTTTCTTCGTAGCTTACGTTAGCTCTGGAAAAGGATGTCGAAAAGCTACT
>JAVBTU010000009.1:0-4365 GCA_031556015.1 Thermoguttaceae bacterium | reverse complement strand
GAAAACCGATTCCCGCTGGACGAATGAAAATCTCTACAAAAAAGGGGAGGGGTTCTTCCCCGTTCCGCTCCTCGCGACCGAAACGCTCCTTCCGGATTACCTCGGCAAGCAGCCCGACTTGAAAATCGTGCCGCATCCGATGTTCCGTATTTTCGATCGGGAAGGAAGTTCGTTGCTCGGCGCGGTTGCGATTGAAAAATATTTTTCGGTCGAAAAATCGTTCCCGGACCACGATACGGACCGATTGAAAATTCTCGCCCGGCTCCGCAACGGTTCGCCGCTCATTTTCGAGAACGAGTACGGCAAAGGCCGGGTTTTGACGTTCCTGACGACCGCGGCTCCGATTTGGAACGACTGGGGACGCGGCAATCCGAGTTTCGTGATCACGATGCTCGAAATGGTCGCCTATCTTTGCGAACGACGGGGCGAACTGCCGTCGATTCCGGTCGGGGCGCCGATCGCTTTGACGTTTGATCCGGAGAAGTACGAAAACTCGGTCCGATTCGTTCCGCCGGGGGACGACTCCGACGATCCGCTCCACCCGATCACGCTGGACGCGCTTTCGACCGTCGACGGAATGAGAGCGGTCGAATATCCGTCGACGCTGCACCGGGGCTTTTACGAAGCGCTGCTGACCCGGCGCTCGACCGAGGGAAGTGGTGTCAATGAACTTCGGCTGTTCGCCGTGAACGTCGATTCCGCGGAAGGGGATCTGGCGATTTCGGAGAAGAGTTTCCTGTCGGAAAAATTCCAACCACTCGGAATGTCGTTGGAAGAGTCGCGGCATTTCTCCGCTCCGTTCGAGCTGACCGGAGCGCAAACGCTCGGAGACTACTTTTTGATTCTCGTCGCGTTCCTCCTCGCCGGCGAAATGTTCCTCGCCGGACGCCTTCTGCCGCCGCGAACGGCGACGAATCGTTAACCGTCCATCAGGCGGCTGACCCATTTGGTGTCATCGAAGGAATTGAGGACGATCTTCACGACCATCGTCAGCGGGGCGGACAGGAACATCCCGATCGCGCCGAAAAGCCAGCCCCAGAAGATCAGCGAAAGCAACACCACAAGCGGCGAAATGCCCAGCCCGTCGCCGAGGTATTTCGGTTCGTAATAATAGCCGAGAACCCAGTTGATCACGATCAGCCCGATCGTCACGCCGAGACAGATTCCGAAGCCCTGGTCGAAAAGCGCCAAAGCGATCGGCGGGGCGGACGAAATGATCGGTCCGAGGTTCGGAATGAAATTGAAAAAGAACGCCATGATCCCCCAGAGCCCGGAATACTCGACTCCCATGAGCCAGAGAAAAACCATCGTCACAACGCCGGTCACGAGACTGATGACGCCTTTGATCAACATGTAGCGCCACGTTTCGTCGGCGATTTTCTTGAGGTGATCGTTCGTGATGCCTTTGGAACCGAACGCGTCGAGAAGTTTTTGCGGCATCCGGGACGCTTCGAGAATCATGAAGACGACCATGACCAGCACCAGCACCGCGATACCGATCAACACGCACAATTCCGTGACGCCCTTCTGGAGGAAGGAGATGATACCAACGGTGTTGATCGGCGACGCTTCCCGGAGCGCCTCAAGCCGGGGATCCACCGGCGCGGCGGGCTCCGTGATTTCCGAAACGTCTTCCGCTTCCGCGGCTTCGTCCACAGGTGCGACAAGCGGCGTTTCCGCTTCCTGCGTTTCGACCGGTTTCTTCGGCGGCTCCTGGATTTTGACACCACCGCGAAGGGATAGGCCGTAAGGCTCGAGCGCGGTGTCGATCGTTGCCAGGGTCGTCCCGACCTTTCGCTGGTACTCGGGAATCTTGTCGATGAACATGTTCGCCGACTTGGCGAGGATCAGGATCACGACGATCCCGACGATCAGCACGGACGAACTGACGATCGAAAAGGCCGTCATGTCGGAAAACCCTTTCAAGCGAAGCCAGCGGAGCGGTGGTATCAGCACGATCGCGAAAAAGGCCGCGAGGAAAAACGGCGCGAGGATGAGCTGCGCCGCTTTCATTCCCGCCAGGATCACGACGACCGCCGCGACCGCGATCAACGAGCCGGCGATGGTGACACGCTTCGGCGGCGTCTCCATCGGGTGAAAAGAAAAAACGCCGGACTGATCCGGAGCGGACGAGGGGGGGGGAGGTGGGGATGGTTTTTCGCTCATGGCGTTTTTGAAATGTTTTCTTCATCCTTCGTCAAAATCTCCCACAACGCGTCGAGCGCTTGCGGGATCACTTTGGTGTCGCCGATCGCGGTCATGAAATTCGTGTCGCCGATCCAGCGCGGGACGATATGCCAGTGAAGGTGTCCCGGCAGCCCGGCCCCGGCGGCGTGTCCGAGATTCAAACCGATGTTGAAGCCGTTCGGGTGCATTTCCCGTTCCAGCCGTTCGATCCAGCGGGCGATCTGGCGCATCAGGTCTATCTGCTCCCCTTCGAGGAGTTCGCCGATATTCGCGATATGACGCCTCGTCGCAAATAGCAGGTGTCAGTTGTTGTACGGGTAACGGTTCAAAATCCCGATCGACAGATCGGACCGGAAAAAGACGTGGCGCTCCCGATCCCGGTCGTCGGCGACGGCCTGGCAGATGAAACAGTCGGGATCGCAGCCGGGTCCGACTTCAACGCGGTCCGCCTTGCGGGCTTCTTTCGCGTCGTTGTTTTCCGTGATGAATTCCAGCCGCCAAGGGGCCCAGAGGATGTCGGTCATTGGATTGAATTACGAATTACTAATTACGGATTCCGTTTTACTCCGCTCTGACCGTGATGAAATCGAGCGGGGCGATCGTGATTTCGCCGCCGATTTTTTCGAGGCGGTCTTCCAGCGGGTTGGAGTCGAAGACGGTTACGGCGTCATAATTTTCTCCTTTCGTCCGGAAGTCGAGCGACACTTTTTGCGGCTCCTTCGTCGGATTGTACAGCCGTACCAAAAGCCCCGGCCCGTACGGCGAATCCTTCTTCTCGCCGAACTCGCGACACGGTTTCAACCGGGTAACGATCACGTTGTCGTTGTCGAGTTGGACGAGTTTCGCGATTTCCTCGATCAAGTCGATTCTTGCGCTCTTTTGCGACTTCGCGGCGTCATATTTGCCCTTATACGGGCGAATCAGGTAACCGAATGCGAGTTGTCCGTCCTGTCCCGCTTTGTAATTCGTTTCCCAGTGGTTGTTGCATACCCAAGAGTAGATGGTGCCACCTGGCTCAATGTGATCGCGCCAAGCGTTGATATTCCACGACGGCGTAAACTTGATCGGCGCGAATTGCATCATCGGGGCCTGAATCGTCATCCAATCGACACCGTAATCGCCGTTCGAATAATTGCAGAACCGTTGGACACAATAGAAATTTCGGTTCCCGCCCGGCAATTGATCTTTTTCGACTTCAACCATCGCCCAAGGGGTGTCGACTCGCCACGTACCGCCGGGAATATTGAACGGGAATCCGAAAAAGACACCTTCCGGTTTTCGCACCATTTCCTTATTCATAATGCTGGCAAGCAAAATGATATCGCAACCGTTATGGAGGCGGATATATCGTTCCAGCGACCGACAATGCGGGGCCGTCGATTCGATTTTGAGCGAAACGATACTATTCGGAGTTTCTTCCTTCGTGATTTTTACTTGCGCACCCGCAGTGATTCGTTCCCGGTTTTTCTCGGCGTCACGCCCCGTGATATAGAGAAAATCATTCAATCCGGAATTACCGTCGTCGCCCGGCTTGACGAAATCTTCGTCGATTCCCTTGTATTTGAGAGACGAAATCGCGCCGGTTTTTTTGTCGATGGTCAGCGTAAACAAATTGTTGCCGATGATTCCTTTTTCCGGATCGGCAAAAAGCCCGACTGCTTCCGGATTAACCGGATAAACTGCGGATGGTTCGCCTCCCATTTTGAGTATGTCGGACGCAAGTTTCATCGTCTCTCCAAACCCTCGATTTGCATAATTCTGCTTGAAATCGTCCTGATGCTTGACAAAATCACTGTCCGGCTCGACGATACTGTTGTGAGCTCCCCAGGTGTGTTCGTCGTACATGATGAAGTCCGTCCACGTAGCATCAAAGTCGGCGACTTTTTCCGGATATTTTTCCGGTTGATTGCACGCCCACTCGATTTCCGCGTTGGTCAGGATCGCTTTCCCGGTTCGACAGGTTCCCGTCGCCGCCGATGTGCTCGCCGCGCCGTCTTCCCAGTACGGGGTGTAATCGCCGCGAATGGTCGGGATTTTGTCGGCGTAACGGTTTTCGAGTTCCCGCATCACGTCGGAGTTGCGAGACAGAATCAATTTCGGATAAACGTATTTTTCGTTCCACGCCTTGACCTGGTCGCTGATCACGCGGTTCGGGCGGCCGTTGTCTTTTTCAATGCA
>JAVBTU010000058.1:0-4059 GCA_031556015.1 Thermoguttaceae bacterium | reverse complement strand
CGTAGGCCGCTTCGACGTCCTTGACCAACAGATCGCGAAGGGCCGGGATTTGTTGGAGAAACGCGATCGTTTTGGCGCGACCGAGTCCTTCGTATTCGAAACGTTTTTCCGGAGTGCAGCTTTGATTGTTCCCCTGGGTGTGGCACAGCGCGCGGGAAACCTGCACGGAAAGCCGTTCGTACAGGCGGTCCGTGATCTCACCGACGTGATAAACGACGTTCATCATGTGAAGCCGGTCGCGCCGCCGATAACCGGGAAAGAGAATCTCCTTCAGGTCGTCGAGGATCCGCTCGACCGTTTCGTAATTCGGCAACGGACAGTGGTCCAAATGGTGCATCGAACCGCTCGACTTGTAGGATTGAACGATTCGGTCGGTCAGTTCCGGCAGAAAATTTTTCGTTTGAAGATCAAGGGACATCGATTCGGTGGACGAGGAAGGAGAGCGGCAGGGGAAAACTGAAATAAAATTCTACCGATCGAACCGCGGTTTGTCAAACAGTCGGTCGGCAGCCGCTCTACGGCCAACGCTCCCTTCTTACGTCGCGCTCGCCTGCCGAAGTTCGTTGGCGATAATGTCGATTCCTTCGTCGGCCAATTCGATCGGCAAGTTCATCGCGGGGAGAAGTCGCAGGACGTTTCCCTGCGTACAGTTGATGAGCAGGCCGTTTTCCATACACTTTTTCACGATCGGGGCGCCTTCCACGGCCAGTTCGATCCCGATCATCACGCCGAGACCGCGAACGTCTTTGATCACGTCGATCGATTCGGCAAGTTCGTGGAATCGCTGGAGAAAGTGCGCGCCGAGTTTTTTGGCTTTTTCGAGCAAACCTTCCCGTTCGATCATTTCAATCGCCGCGATTCCGGCGGCGGCGGCGATCGGGTTGCCGCCGTAGGTCGCCGCATGAGTTCCCGGTTTGAGGCTCGGCGCGATTTCTTTCTTGGCGAGCATCGCCGCGCCCGCCAAACCGCCGCAAACGGCTTTCGCGACTGTCAAAATGTCTGGAACGACGTTGAACGTCTGATACGCGAACCAATCGCCGGTCCGACCGAATCCGCTTTGCACTTCGTCGAAAATCAACAGCAACCCGTGCTTATCGCAGAGCGCTCGCAGTCCTTGCAGGAAACCATCCGGCGGAATTCGAACGCCCCCTTCTCCCTGGATCGGCTCGATCATGATCGCGGCGGTTTCCTCGTCGATCGCTTTTTCCACGGCCTCCAAATCACCGTAAGGAGCGTAAGTGAAACCGGCCAAAAGCGGACCGAGCCCTTCATGGTATTTCGGTTGGCCCGTCGCGGAAATCGCCCCCATCGTTCGACCGTGAAAACTCGACAGGAACGTGATGATCTTGTATTTCCCCTTCGGACTATGCAGCCGGGTCAGCTTGATCGCCGCTTCGTTCGCTTCGGCGCCGCTGTTGCAGAAAAACGCTTGCCCGCCGAAACTCCGATCGGAAAGTCGTTTGGCCCATTCCCCCTGTTGCTCCGAATACCAGGTGTTCGGGATGTGGATAAGCGTTGCAACCTGTTTTTGGACCGCTTCGACGACCAGAGGCGGACAATGCCCGAGAAGTCCGCAGCCCCAGCCGGTAAAAAAGTCCAGGTACCGGTTTCCTTCGGCGTCCCAGATGTACGAACCTTCCCCGCGAACCAGAGCGACCGGATACCGTGTGTAATTACCGATCACGTATTTCGAAAAAGTCGTGATGATTTCCTGAGTACTTTGCATGGTGGAAGGGTGGAAGGGTGGAAGGGTGGAAGGGGAAAAGGGGAAAATTCCGAGCATCCGGATTGGGAGTCGATTATTTCATGTTTGGGAAAATCGTAAAGGAGGACGCGTTTTGATCCGGGAGGACTTGTCTCTTCTCGCGCATTTATCCATTGAACTCTTGCCTATAACCACATTTTTGGTACTATGGAGGGGTTGAATATTATCAAAAAACATTTTTTTCTCTATTCCAATCATGCGAGTTATAGCAGTTATCCTCGTTTCCTGCATTCTCGGCGCGGCGATTGCCGTCGGCTCGATTGAAGTCGGCAATAAGAGTGCGATCTGGTATCCCGAATGGGAAAACCGGGTGAAACACTCGGAGCGGCTTGAAACCGCGAAAAAAGGGATGAACCCCAACGCGAAAGCTTTTGTGCCGGAAAGCGAACACGATTTCGGAGTCCTCAACCGCTTTCAGAAAGGTCAACACGATTTCGTCGTGGAAAACCGGGGAACGGAAAATCTGACGCTCAAGGTTAATGGAACCAGTTGCACCTGTACCGGAGTCGATATTTCCAATAAAAACGTCAAGCCGGGCGAAAAATCGATCATCACCGTTCACTGGAACGCGGAGAATTCGCAACTGACCTTTACTCAGTCCGCAGCGCTTTTAACCAACGATCCGTCGAACCCGGAGCTGATTTTCCGTGTCAAGGGATTGTACACCTCTCCGGTCATGACGTTGCCCGGTTCGGTTCAATTCCCTTCCCTCGCTCTGGGTCGGGAAGCGAACGCGTCGTTCCGCGTTTACGGATTGGAGAAAAAACTGCTGGAAATTCAAGAGATCGTCTGTTCCGATCCGGAGCATTTCGAGACTTCGGTGGTCCCCTACGAATTGACGGAGAAGGATAAGGAAAGTTCGGTTTATCGAAGTGCGTCGAACGCCTGGACCGTGAACGTGAAGGTCAAACCGGGCCTCCCGACGGGCACGTTCCAAGAGCGGTTGATGATTTCCACCAATTACGAAAGTGAACCGAAGGTCGAGTATTTCGTCCGGGGACTGGTTCAGGATCGGAATATTCAAGTTGCCGGAAAAGATTATGTTCGGGATACCGGTATTATCAACATCGGAAAAACGATGCTCGGAAAGCCGATCAGCACGAAAATCAACATAATCGTCCTCAATAAACCCGATGCGACGTTGACCGTCAAGAGAGTGGAACCTTCGTTCGTCGAAGCCAAAGTCGAGAAACTGCCGAGCGAAACACAGTCGGTTTTCGTTCTTTCCGTCAACATTCCCGCAACCACGGCGGGATACTGGAACGGTCCGGAGCAGAAAAACATGGGCCTGATCGAATTGGAAACGAACATCCCCGAGTCTCCCGTTCTCAAATACCCCATCCAATTCCTCGTCGAAGGAAACTGAGGAAGGGTAGAAGGGGAAAGGGGGAAAAGGGGAAAAGGGGACGAACGCGGCTTCGTACATTTCTCATTTGTTATTTCTTATTTCTTATTTCTCGTCTGTAAATGCGTTCCATTATCTTTTCTCTATTGTTATTGCTCCTGTTGCCGTTTGCGAATGCGGCCGACGAGGCGACGGAAGCCGGGAAACCGTTCAATCCGATCGAGAAGAACGGCGAATACTTCGTCGGTTGGCCGAAACCGAAGCTCGCCCTGGTGTTCACCGGGTTCCAGGAAGGATACCTCGAACCGTGCGGTTGCGCCGGGATGCTGGAAATGAAAGGCGGACTCAGTCGTCGGATGTCGTTTTTCGGAACGCTCAAGGATATGGGTTGGCCCGTCGCGGCGATCGACGGCGGCGATTTGTGCAACGGCAAAGCGGATAAACAGTCGGAGCTGAAATTCGGCCACACCGTCGAAGCGTTCCGGAAAATGGAATACGACGCCGTGGGAATCGGCATGAACGACCTGGCGTTTTCCGCTTACGACCTGTTGCCGTACACGCTCGAACTGTCCGACGCGAAGAGCATGTTCACCGCGGCCAACGTTGCGCCGCTCGAATTCAACGAGAACGACCTCGCCCCTTACAAGATCGTCGAGAAGAACGGCGTCAAGCTGGGAATCGTTTCGATTATCACGAACAGCCAACTGGCCAACATCCAGGACCCCGCGATCGTTCGGGAAGACCCGGTCAAGCGGCTGCGTGAAATCCTCCCGACTCTCGACGCGGCCGAATGCCAGTATCTTGTGATGATTTCCCACGGCAAACGCGGCTCTGTCCTGCAGGAAACGGAAGAAATTCTCGAAGCGTTTCCGAACAAGTTTTCGATCGTCCTGGTCAACGATCCCCCGGCTGAACCGCCGCGTCGCGTTCCGAAAATGATCGGCGATTG
>JAVBTU010000528.1:0-3168 GCA_031556015.1 Thermoguttaceae bacterium | reverse complement strand
CGCCGTATTGTATTGGACCCGGAATCCCTGAAAGACTTTCGTCGCTCCATTGTCCATTTTGACCGGGATGGAAATATGGATTTCCCGTTGCGGATTGCGGAGAAGCTCCGCGGTTCCCGAGTCGAGCCCGAGCGTCGCAGCGGCCTTGTCGACCTGTTGTTGTGCTACTGTAAACGGATTGTATGTTCCTGACATGGTTGGTCCTCAAACGGTGGAAATGGAATCAGAAGACGGCAAACATATTACAATCGCTTATAGTGTGCCGTCAAAAAATAAACTTTCTCTTATATTGTACCGGAGAGAGAAATTTCGGCAAGAGGGACGCAAGAGAATCCGCAAAGGCCCGAAGGACGGTAGGGCTGCCGGCCAAGACGAGGTGCGAGCCGCTCGCGCTCCAAGGAGAAAAACGCTGACGGCGTAGTACAAAGTTATTTAAATAACCTTCGTTAATCTGGTGAAGTGATAGATGATAAGTGATATTCTTGTTTTTCTGTATTTTATCACTTATCACCTCTCACTTATCACTTTGAATCGCCAGAAAGGATTCATTTCTCTCGAAGGCTAATTCGCTAACGTGGTAGTCGTGTGCCTCCATGAGTGTGAAAGACTGTTTACGCCGAGATCGGCATCACGACGTACTCGTACCCGTCGTCGGTCTTCCAATAGACCGGTTCGCCGGACGCGAGGAACGTGGAAACGCTTTTTTCCGCTTCGAGGGCCCGGAGAAAATCGACGACGAATTTCGGGTCGAGCCGCAGAATGATTTTTTCGCCGTTGTACGAAATCGGAAGTTCCACGGACGATTCGCCGACCTCCGCCCCGGACGCGTAAAGCTCCAGTTTCCCGTCGCTGAACGCGAAATCGACTCCCGGCTGCTTTTCCGAAGTGACGATTTGCGCCTGCCGAACGCCGGACAGGAGAGCCCCGGCGATGATTTCCACTTCCTTACGCCCTTCGATGTTCGGAATGATGTTTTTCCAACGTGGAAATTTCCCTTCGATCAGACGGGTAAAGACGACCGTTTTTTCTGTTCCGAACACGCCGCGATTGGCGGAAACCGCGATTTTGATCGGTTCGTCTTCCGCAGCGGCCCGCTCGATCAGCGAGAGCGACTTCGTCGGAAAAATCGAGGACCCTTCCGGCTCATGGTCGTTGACCGCTTCGGCAACGCCGGATTGGTGCGCCAAACGGCGTCCGTCGGTCGCGACGCAGCCGAGTCGGTCCGGCCCGAAATCGAGATGAACCCCTCCCAGCGCATAGCGGGTACTGTCTTCGTCGGTCGCAAAGGTCGTTCGTTTGATCATCTCGCGGAACACTTTTGAAGAAATCGTGTGGAACGAAGTTTCCTGGAACGGTTCGACCTCCGGAAAATCGCTGACCGGCTGCGTCGGAAGCTGGAAACGGCTCCGGGCTCCTTGGATCAGTGTTTTCGCACTGTCTCCGGTGATCGTGAGGGTTTTGTCGCCGCTTTCCTGAAGTATCGACTTGACCAATTTCGTCGGCAAAATCGCGTCCCCCGGCTCCAGAATTTCGCAACCGTCGACGACGGTTCGGATCCCTAATTCCGTGTCGGTCGCCATGAGAATCACGGCGTTCTTTTCGACCTTCAGCAGCACGTTTTGCAGAACCGGTTTGACGTCCCGAAGCGCCGCGACGGACGCCGCCAATTGAAACGCATGGGAAAACTTATCTCGTTCGCAACTGATTTTCATTGTTGTAAGGGGAAAAGAGGAAGGGAGAAACCGGTTCCGTACGCCAACGCGGAGTATACCAAAAACCGAAACGAACTGAAAGTAGCCACCCGGAGCCGGCAAGAGATCTGCAAAGTCCATTTTTTTCTCGCGGAGACACAAACGCGCGGAGGTTCTTGACCAAAACTTCCCCCAAATAAATCATCCCTTTTGTTTGTATTGCCTCTCCTGCTTTCAAACTCCGCGTCTTTGCGTCTCCGCGCGCTTTTTTCAAGACTTTGCAGTTCTCTTGCCAGAACCGGCTCGCGCCGACGATTATGCTGCAAAACAACACGACTGCTGCAAAATGATACACTTATTTTGTACAGTTGCCGAGAGCGTCTCGCGAAAGCCTTTGTTTTAAGGCGGAAAAGCCTTTATTTTTCAAGCGGAAAAATTATTTTAAAATATGGCGCGGCGATTGCATATTATCCTTTTCAGTTCCCGCAAGAGTCGGGAAACCCAAAACTTTACCTCTCGCACCTCAAGGCGAAAGATCACAATTTCAAAACGGAAAGGGAAAAAATGAGAAAAATTATGTTCGCCTGCATCGCGACTGCTTTGATGTTCGGCTTCGGAAGTTCTGCGACCAATGCCGGTATGTATACCCCGGTGTGGGAAGAGACGGGTGAGCCGACCGGCGATCCGGCCGTTTGGATCGCGGAATCGTCGTACTCGTTTGATCTTACCGCCGGTACTGTGTCCTCCGTGTGGGATTACTTTGTGATTACGGTGAAAGAGATCGCGGACAAATCCGGCATCTCGATTACTTTCAGCGCGAACGTCGAGAAATATACCGGAGTACCCGGCCCGGATCCGATCAACGAGTTGGGAAAAAAGTGGCCCAATAACAAGATGAAAGATTGGCTCGTCATCGGTGGTTCGGGGCTTTTTGATGCGACTTTCGTGAATAAGGACATAAGTGGCGAGTCGTACAAGGGCATTATTTTCTTCGGTGATATTGACGTGAGCCCTGCCACGGAAACACTCGACTATGCGGAGGGAGTGAATTGGGACACGGTTGCGAAAGCCATTGAAGCCGGAATTCTTTATTTCGGCGGACACGTTCAGGAAACGGACAAAACCAACAATAAAGGACTGTTCACGTGGGACCTTGTCAGCGGTGGAACGACTAAAGTTCCGGGAGGAGATCAGGGCAGCAAGGGTGGCGGACCGTCGAGTACTCCGGAACCTGCGACGTTGCTGCTTCTGAGCCTCGGCATGGCGGGGGCGGGGTTGGCGGCTCGGCGTCGGATGAAATAAGTGTCTTGACGTGCCGTTTCCGAAAATAAAGAGCTTCCGGAGAGACCGATTCTCTCCGGGAGTTTTTTTGTTTGCACAAGAATCAGAGCCGCGCACGGCGGGCGCGGGGGGCGTGTCGATCGGCGGCCGCGATGGGGTGTGTTGGGTTGGCCACACCCCGTACTTCGTGCGCGGC
>JAVBTU010000198.1:0-3321 GCA_031556015.1 Thermoguttaceae bacterium | reverse complement strand
TTTTGAGTTGCTCCAGCGGTTCGACCAGGACGAGCTTGCTCTTCTTGAGAATCGCGACGGTGTCGGCGACCCGCTCGACTTCGCCGATCTGGTGCGACGAGAGAAAGACCGTCTTCCCGGTCGCGGCCCGATCGACCATGCTTTCGAGGAATTCGCGGCGAACCATCGCGTCCAGGCCGGAAGTCGGTTCGTCGAGAATCAACAGTTCCGGATCGTGCGCCAAAGCGAGGCAAAGCGACACCTTCGCCCGCTGTCCTTTGGAAAGCGACTTGATTTTCGTGTCCAGCAGAAGCCGGTGCGACTCGGCGAGCCGTTTGTATTCCGGCCAAAACGATTCCGAATAAAACGCCGCGATGAACCGCCCGATCTCTTCGACGCTCATCCAATCGTACAGCGCCGGCTGCTCCGGAACGTAACCGACTTTCCGTCGGATTTCCAGATCGTCTTTGCGGGAATCGAGTCCGAGTACGGTCGAACGGCCCGAGTCCGGCTCCAGCAGTCCGAGCATGATCTTGATCGCGGTCGTCTTCCCCGCTCCGTTTTCCCCGAGCAGGGCAAAGACCGTTCCCGGTGTCACATCCAACGAAACGTCGTCCAAAGCGACGTTGTGACCGAATTTTTTGGTGAGATGTTCGAGGGTAAGCATGGGGAGAAGGGAAAAGGGGAAAAGGGTGGAAGGGTGGAAGGGGCTTTCGCTTCTTTTCTGACTACTGACTACCGGCTGCTGACTACTACTCCTTCAGCACCGGGCAGGCCCCGTGGCTAACGAGGATTCGCTCGATTTCATCCTGGGGTAATCCGCTTTGGGCGGCTTCGGCGAGGGCTTGGGCGATTTTTTTTTCAAAAATTTCGATTCTCCGCTTCTCGCAGCGGTCTTTCGCCCCTTCAGCAACGACGAGCCCCATTCCGCGACGCAGGATCACGATCCCTTCGTCCTGGAGTACTTTGAACGACTTGCCGATCGTGTTCGGATTGATCGCGAGCGATTTGGAGAGTTCCCGAACCGAAGGGATCAATTCGTTTTCCCGAACGGCGCCGGACGCGATCACGAATTGAATCTGCTGGACGATCTGCTCGTAAATCGGTTGTTGCGAGGTGGGATCAATTTTGATTAACATGATTTCGTGATTTGCTTGTCTAGTGAACTAGTTATATAGATCAGTATATCTGCGCGAAGAGAGAAAGTCAAGTTTTTTTTGGGAATATTTTTTCTCACTCAAACTTCCCATCGACCAATGAGCGACCAGACGATGTAAATCGAAGCGGCGAGCAGCGAATAGAGAAATATGGCTCGAAGCATCTTCAGCGGTAAAGGGAGCGTTCGGCGAAGGTTGAGCAGTATCAGCACATAAGCAAGAGCCGAAACGAGCGACACGTAAGTCAGGACGCTCGTCCAGTAGGCGACGGGATTTTCGACCATCGCCTCAAAAAAATCGTCCGGACTGAAAAATGGGGAGAGAAGGCTTCCGAACAGGATGAAAAACGTCAGGTACATCGACATGCCCATGCCGATAAACTCGGATCTTTTACGGACCCCCGCGAAAAACGAGGCGCAAAACAGGTTAAGCATCTGCGAGATCAGGAAGAACGAGATGAAATAGAGCAGGTGGAACAGTCCGCTCCACCCCAATCCGGGTAGGATAAGGATGTGAACGAGTACTCCGCAAAAACAGACCAAGCCGGAATAAAACATTCCTACGTAAACGTAACCGAAAAGAACCTGCCGGTCGGTCAACGCCGTGAAATGAATCAGATCCTCGTCGATGTATCGTTTCGGAAGAAGATCCATTTGGATGACGGAAAGAATGCAACTGAAAAAACCGACGAGCATGAAGACCACGATCATGAAGCCGGTGAGCGGACCGGTCGTCTCCTGGGGGTGGACCTGATGGATTTGAATATAGCGCCAACTACACAGGAGAACGAAAAGATAGGCAACGATCAGCAATGTCCCGTATCTTCTCAGAGAAGCGCAAAGTCGTTGCGTTCTCAGAACAAAAATCGGATTGAGCCGGTCGGACATGAGAGGAAGGAAAGACAATTGTGCGAAAATTTCATCTTCGGACAATGTCGGAACAACATGCTTTGAGTACCTGTTTACATAAATCTTTGATCGTTTTTCAAAAGTCGATTGATTTCATCGAGAAGCTTGCTCATAGATCAGCACCTTCGTTTTTTCCATTTCCTCAATGAAGTAGGGATTCGATAATGTTTTTTCCGGGACAAGGTCGATCCGGCGCATAAACAGGTTTTGCAACGATTCCTGAAATCCGAAAAAATTATCGGCGTAATCGACCAGCGGCAGCCGTTCGGCGTCAAACAGATACAAAAAGTCGAGGTCGCTGTTTTCGTGAAAGTTTTCCGTACAAACCGAACCGAAAACGCACAACCGGCGCACCATGAACTTCTCGCACAAACGGCGGAGTTCGTCGGTATGTCGGGTCAGAAGGGCTTGCATGAGAAAAACGTTAACAGAAAATGTTAATTGCACAAAATATCATCACGCGATTCGAGGAGCTTTTTCGCGACATCACGAGCGATTTCCAGCGTTTCTTCAATGGTCCGGCCTTGAGCGACGAGACCTTGAACGCAGTCGGAAGTCGCCAGAAAGCAACCTTCCGGGAGACGCTCGATGTGAAGGATGATTTTTTTTCCATGACGATTTCGCCCGGAAGTCGAGTAAGATTTTCAAGACCATTATAGAGGGAATTTCGACCGTCGGCAAGTGATTTGGAGCGAGGACGTTTCGTCCGTCCCACAAAGCGGAAAGAAACGATGCAAACGGTTCCAAGCCGCTCTCCGGCGGGCGAGGCGCCCTCGCTCCGTCATTACTACCACCGAAACGGAGCGGGTTTGCCGATCCGCAACAGGGACAGAGGAGTTTTTGACATTCGATGTGAAATTCGATTCCGCCGGGAACGATTTTTTGTTTGACGAACTTGTAGCCTCGGATGCCGAGCATGTGATACAATAGCGTTGCGGACATGTTTGTTGCTCCTTTTGGAAGAAATGTGATAATTCCTTCTATGAGAACAACTTGTCCGCGATTTTTCAATACCACAAAGGAAAGGTACGCACTTTCCCGATGAGCCATGAAAATCTCTCAGCTCTTCGCATTATATTGTACTACAGATGTTAATCAATCCGCAATATGCAAGAATTTTGATTCAATGAAAAATCTTGCTTTATTTTGCTTGTGCGAGAAATTATCGCGGCTAATTTGAACTCATCCCAACGCCGCCTTGATATCCTCGTCGGGGGTCGAAATCGGAGCGATGTTGAAATTCTTCACCAAAACGTCCAAAACCGCCGGGGAAACGA
>JAVBTU010000168.1:0-4141 GCA_031556015.1 Thermoguttaceae bacterium | reverse complement strand
ATTACAGCCGTATCGGGAAAGCATCTCGTTGGCGGCGAGCAGGACCGATTCGTCTTCGTCGACGACCAGGACGTTGCTGTTCCGAAGCAGCGGATGCTTTTCCAGCGGCGGGAACGGATGCGCTTGGGCGGGCGTCATTTTCTCGCCGACTTTTTGGATGACCGATTTGATTTCGCGGGCTTTGCTTTGGATGCGGCGCAATCGTTCCAATAATTCCGGCTCCAAATCGTGGTGCTGCGAAAGGACGAAAACGGCGTCGTTGAGAATCAGATCGACCGGCAAAGCGACGGCGCTGTGGATCGCTTCGACGCTCGCCGCGGCCGTCTCCGCTTTTTCCGTCGACAGCAAATCGAGCGTGTTGATCGCCGCGGCGACATGATTGGCGAACAACTCCAGGAATCGAAGGTCCTTTTCCGTAAAAGCCCGGGATTCCGGGCTTTCCACGTTGAACGTGCCGATCACTTGATCGTGGTAAAGCAGTGGAACGGTGAGCGAACTTTTCGCGCCGGTCATGCCGAGAAGATAGTAAGGATCTTCGCTCGTATCTTCGCACAGATAGCTCTTTCCGGTGTGAGCGACGTATCCGGTAACACCATTTCCCTCCGGTTGCGGGTAGAGGCGGCGGTTCATCGCTTCTTCATCGATCCCGTAGGCGAGCAGCGGCTCCAAGGCTCCGCTTTCGCTGGAAAGCAGGCGAATTTCCACGACGTTGTAATTCAACAGATCCATCGAGTGTAAGAGGATATTGGATTTCAATAGGGAAACCCGGTCTTCCGGCGGGAGATCCTTCAATTGGTCCGGCGTTAAATCGGCCAATTCCGCTCCGGCTTTCATCAGGGAGTCGAGCCGCTGCTCCGTGATTTGTGAATCGGTCATATCCTGAAGCGAAACGATCAGTCGCCAAATGGCTCCCTTTTCGTCCAACAAAGGAGTCACATCCATTCGGTAATATTCGTTTCCGGAACTGCGGAGAACGGTTTGAGTCGGCTTTAAAGTCGATTTCACCGTGTGGAACGGACAGAAATCCGGCCCGAGAATCGTCGGGTCGCCGATACATTCGTAAAAAGAACGGTCTACGACTTCCGCCGGATGATCGGCTACGAAATTGTCCTCCGAATCGAGGCAAATCGACCGAAAACGGCGATTACTCCACTTGATTTTCTGGTCCAGGTCGAGGGAAGCGATTCCGATCGGGAGTACGTCGAGTACGAGTACCTCTTTGTCCCGCCGCGCTTGCGTCGGCTCGAACAGCCGTTTGACCTCCGAGGCGGTCAGATAGATTCCCCGATTTTCTTCGAACGAGGCCGCTAAAATTTGGGGCAGCGTTTCGAAAACCTTAACCGATTCGAGCAAAAGCGGCCAACTCCCCAGATCGGCCTGAGCGTCCGCGAACGACGGCGCAAGGGCCAGTATTTTTTTTTCATTCAACATGTTCTACAACTCCAACGCAAGAAGCGACACGGTCGGGACCGGGAGAAATATTTCCGAATTTTTCTATCCATTGAGGTCATCACGTCTCATAGGCCGGAAAATCGCTAAAAGCCCACAAAAACCTGTCTCGGAAGAAGATCTTTTCGTCCAATTCTTTCAACTTTCTTTCGACTCACACACACTATACTACGATTGTACAGAGTTTCAGCACAAAATGCAAGCATTTATCTTTTTGAAAAAAACGGAGGGGGGCGTGCAAATTTTCCGGGGCGATTCCCGGGTGGGATATTTGGTTTGGTATGGCGTACGCCAATTGAAACGAGCCTCCTTCGAATCAGAGCCGCGCACGAAGTAAGCGGTATTGTGGTTTACCACTGCAAAAAAATTTCGTTCGAGACCGTCGGCTCGAACACCGCTTACTACGTGCGCGGCTCTGATTCGGAGAGCCCTGGTGCAGGCAAAGATGCCTACGCCCCAAAAGAACACTTAACGGCGTTGAGTGACACTCTCCAGGACGGAGCTTTTTCCGTTTGATTGTTTTGATAAGTAAATATTTATCGAATTGAAAAGAAAAGCTGTTCGTAATCCCGGAAAATCATTTGATTTTGAGCGGCTTCGATTTTGTCTCATTCTTTTTTTACGGTTTTCAAGCGAAATACATGTGGTACAATCTTTCCATTACGATATTGATTTAAGGAGGAATTTTTGCTACCGAAATACTTGAAAACGGATTCGAATGATATTCGACCCGTAAAAAAAGGTGTGCGTGTAAAAAGATTCGCGAAGGAATCGAGAAATTCCATTTTCTTAATAGAGGGCCATATCGCGCGGAATTGTCGTGAAACGGGTTTTATCCCCCTTTTTTCGACAGATCGGGAACGTTTACTACCCGCATTCAACTTATTGAAGCGGTTTTAAAATTTCACGCCGTCATAAATATTGATTGTTTCGCCCTTTTCGGCTGAAAGGCTGCTCCCTCCTCGCGGAGCATCGGCTTCAGGGGCGAATCCCTGTTTTGACGGGTTATTGTATGGCCTTTCTTTCTTTTCAAGATGAAAAGCTCGCGAAGTACGATGAACAGCAAAAAGCGGGTCCTCGTGATCGTCGAATCGTTGCAAGCCTACGATCGAAACATCGCCGGCGGAGTTGCGCAGTATGTCCGCGAACGGGATCATTGGACGATCCGGTTGGATGACCGGGGGCATTGTTCTTTTTCGACCGTTTTGGAGGACGGTTGGGAAGGAGACGGTATTATCTTTCGCTCGGCGAACCCGGAGCTGCGCCGTTTTCTGAAGAAGAAAATCCGATGTCCCGTCGTCGAGCTTCTCGGAGACGGAAAGGACGTCCCCGTCGAAATCGCTTCCGATGAAACAAAAGTGATGGAGCGGTGCGTCGACCATTTCCTGGAGCGTGGTTTCAAAAGCCTCGCGTTCTTTTCGTTCGGTAGAAATCATTGGATTGCGCGACGCCGGGAACTGTTTCAGGCGGAATCGCTCCGGAAGAAATTCCAGGCGTACTCTCTCTGCGAATCGGGAAAAGAGGGCTGCGCAGAAGCCGCGTTGACTTCGGAGTGGACCCGAGCGAATGAAAACACCCTGATTTCCTGGCTCAAAACATTGCCCCGCCAGACCGGCATCATCGCCGCTTGCGATCCCCACGCCGTCCGGGTGCTACAGGCTTGCCAGCAAGTTCGCCTGTCGGTCCCGGACGAAATCGCGATTCTGGGAATCGACAACGACACGCATTTGTGTCAACTAATGACCCCGCAACTGTCCAGTTTGGATCAAAACGCGACCATACTCGGTTATGAAGCGGCCCGGCTGCTCGATTTGAAAATGTCGGGAAAGAAAACGCCCGCTCGTCCGATCACGATTCCGCCGCTTTACGTTGTCCAGCGCCGCTCCACCGACGTCGTTGCCGTCGACGATCCGGACGTCGCCGCCGCGATCCGTTTTATCCGGGAAAACGCGACCCAAGGCATTCTCGTTAGCGATGTCGTCAAGGAAGTCAATCTTTCGAAAAGCACACTGATACGACAATTCCAGAAACATATCGGCCGTTCTCCCAAGGACGAGATCACGAGAGTCTGCCTCAATCACGCCGAATATCTGTTGATCCACACCAATCTGTCGATTAACGAAGTCGCCCGTAAGTCGGGGTACAGATCGTTGGAGTACTTCGTTTCCATGTTTCGTCAGAAGTCCGGTTTTTCTCCCATGAAATTCCGCAAACACAATCAAAAACTCTACGATGAGCGGTCTGACGAGAACGAATCCGACGACGAATAGGCGACTCAAGACATACCGGTTCCCAACACCGTACGCCGCTTCCGCGTAAAGCCGACGTACAGTTGATGGACTAAAGCGTACCACGCCGCGCCGATCAGCGCGAACAGGCCCAAGTATTCGCCGAGGACCGGATTCTGGTGGAACAGGATGTAAATCCAGCCGAACCCGATCATCGGCGCGAGAATCGCCCGGACCGTATCGTCCCAGGTCGTTCGAAACCGCGTTGAAATCGTGCCGAACGACGTGTCGACCAAATAAAGCAGATAAAACGCCGCCTGAAACGCAATCGCATACCGGATGCAAGCCGGATCGTCGAGCGAAAACAGAAATTCGCGCCCGCTCCATTCAACCGTTCCGACCCGAAGATACCACGCGAAAAACTCAAGCTGCGTCCCGAGCATCGCGAGCAGGCCGATCGGGAG
>JAVBTU010000065.1:0-5745 GCA_031556015.1 Thermoguttaceae bacterium | reverse complement strand
CCCGCGATGACGGGCGACGCCAAAAAAGTTTTCAAGCTGCTCGGATCGAAAAAGTGCAAAGATCCCGGCTTCCAATCGTTGGTGGTTTCGCCGTTCGCGATTCGGAAAACATTTCTGAAAAAGATCGATCGTGAAATCGGTTTCGCGATCGAAGGAAAGCCGGCGTGGATGATCGTGAAGTTGAACAATCTCGTCGACGACAAACTCGTGAAGAAATTGTACGAAGCATCGCAGGCGGGGGTGAAAATCCAACTCATCGTTCGGGGGATGTGTACACTGGTTCCGGGTTTACCCGGTGTCAGCGACACCATCACGGCGGTCCGGATCGTCGATCGATTTTTGGAACACGCGCGGATCCTCGTTTTCGGCAACGGCGATGCGCCGGAGTACTACCTCGGTTCGGCGGATTGGATGCAGCGGAATCTGGACCGGCGGATCGAAGTGATGGTGCCGGTCGAGGATCCCGATTTGCGGAAGGAGCTGCAAAAAATCCTCCAGTTGCAACTGTCGGACAACGTCAAGGCGAAGCCGATCAATCCGGGCGAAAGCGTTGAGAAAACGAAAACCGGCAAGCCGATCCGCTCGCAATGGGCGGTTTACGAATACTTGAAAAAACTCGGTCGCGAGTAATCTCCCCTCCTCTTAGCGGCGGGATTCGCCCCGCGTTTGAGGGCGAAAGCGTATTTCTATACGGCGGCGAAACCGAGAGGCATTCCGCCGAAACGAAATTTCACCGGATCGTTTGAGTCGAGTTGGTGATCACGACGGCGGAATTGGCTTCGTCACGGTCCGCCGCATAGGCGAGCATGTCCCGATCGACGGTTTCGAATTCTCCGACGACGAGGATCTGAAACTGGTTGTTCTTCATGCCGAGTGAAACGAGGTAATTACGTACATTCACAGATCGGGCAAAGGCCAGGTTGATTCCCTGACGGTACTGCCCATCTTCACCGACGCTCGAATATCCCTTGAGGACGATTTTATAAGGACTTCCGACCAACCGGGCGTGAAATTCCTTCAGTTGCGTTTTCGCGTCGCCGTCCAATTCGGCAACTCCGTACGTAAATTGAACCAGTACCCCCTTGTCCTGCCCCAAATCGACGCGGGGGAGGAGTTGCGTTTTGGTTTCATCGCCGCGCGGCGTTTCGGCGCCTTTTCCGGTCTCCTCGGCGGATTTCGGCGAATCGGCTTTGTGCTTTTCGGTTCCTCTTCCTCTTCCTTTTTTTTGGGCGATTCGTTCGGCAATCCGGTTGTTAAGTTCGTCAAGACGCAGTTGGACATAAGCGGGGTCCGACGAGTTCGGGTTCTCCGAAAAACCGAAGGCGTCGTTGAGCGATCCGACCGCCGCGGCCATTTTTTGGGTGTCCGCGGAACTCATCGAATAAAGGAGTACGAAAAAACACATCAATAGTGACACCAGGTCGCCGTAAGTGACCATCCAGCCGGGAGCGCCCTGCGGTGCTTGCGGTTCTTTCTTCATGTCTGCTCTCCTTCCGATTCGATAGGACGCTTTTTGGCGGGAATGTACATCAGCAAATTGTTCTTAATAACACGCGGATTCTCGGACGCTTGAATGGAAAGAACCCCTTTCATCGTCAATTCCCGATTCGCAATCTCGAATTCGTTCAAAAACCCGAGCTTGTCCGCCATGGGCAAGACCAGCAGGTTCGCGATGAGCGCCCCATACAGCGTCGTCAGCAGCGCGACGGCCATGCCCATCCCGACCGTTGCCGGATCGAAGTCGGCGAGCATGAGCACCAGTCCGACGACCGTTCCCATCATTCCAAAGGCGGGCGCGTATTTGCCGATGTTTTCCAGAATCGACTTGTAGTACAGGTGCCGGGCGTTGACCGATTCGATTTCCGTCGTCATGGTTTGCTCGACGGCTTCGGGAGGAATACCGTCCATGATCATCCGCAGTCCCGAGGCGAGAAACGGGTCTTTGATTTCCTCCATACGCGACTCCAGGGAGAGCAAACCGTCCTTTCTCGCGACTTCCGCAAAACCGACGATTTGGTGGATCGTCTCGAGCGAATTGACCTTTTTATTGAAAAAAACGATGCTGGTGTACCGGAAGGTTCCGAGCACGTCTTCCATGGGGTAAGCGATCAAAATGGCGGCAATCGCCCCGCCGACGACCAAAACGATCGACGCCGGGTCGATAAACATTACGATTTTCCGAATATCGTTCAACGCGACGACGCCGATGAGCATGGCGATTCCGCCCGTCAGTCCGAGAAATGTACCGCGATCCATAAATATTTCGTTGTTTGAAAGGGATAAAATTGATGAAATTCGAACCAATTCCTTCCAAGCGATTCCACGAGGTTCGCTTGTGAAAAGTGAGCGACTAGTACATGGATTCTCAAATACGATTCATTTTCAAAGACTCTCTTTTTTGTTTTTCTCACGGAGGCACGTGTCTCCGTGCCTCCGTGAGAGAATAATGAACTTTATTTGAGAAATGGTGTACTGGAGAGGGCTATCGTTTTTCAACGGCAGCCGCACGAAACGACCCCGTCGAATCCCGCGGGGAACGATTCGGATCGATATTCAAAGAATGGTCGAGGAATCAATTCCGAAGATAGGCGAAAGAAAGATAGGTACGTGCGGGACCGAAATAACTTGTCCCCTCGCGACGGAAGTGCTTTTCCGGAAAAAAAGAACGTGAATCATCGACATGAAACCGGAGCGCACTCCCCATTCCTTTGGAAACGGAAAGATACTGTCGTAAACAAGTCCCGAGACCGTTACGCAGCCCCAAACGGGTCGTGTCAACCCAAGGAAAAAAACGACATTCGTGACCGTTGACGACGCGATTGTCTTGCGGACCGCCGGGCTCGAAAGAGCATTGATTAGGTTTTGAACTCGACGAAATCGAGTCCAAACCGCCGTCGGGGCCCATTCCCCCGAAAAAGAGAAGGACGCAATACAGCATTCCGGCGACTATACCGTAGCACGGTAGGGCGGTAGCCTTCGGCTGAAGTGTTCCGCAGCCTCGTTGGGCTGCTGTCAACCTGCAATTCAAGGGTATTCTTAAATGTTAATTAAATCAGTGTGAAATTAGAAAACGTCAATTTTTTGACGTGTTGGAGTGTACATTTAGGAGTAATAATAACATGACCTACGGATCGAGTCCCACTATCGACTACGGTTACTATAGTATTCAAACGAAAACTGTCAATCGAGTCGGAGAATTGAGACAAGGGGGCGGTTGTCGCAATATTTCGTGCGCATTCGCCATCACTCCTGTGTCTATCGGACTTTCCTCAAAAAACCGTCCGTGCGGAAATAAACGGCGTCCGAATCGGCGGCGGGGGTTGCGAGGAATCGCGGCTCCCATTGCACGGTCGCAACGACTTTCGCCTTTTCCCCGTCCGATTCCGGCAGCGCGACGACTTGGACCAGTCCGCCGTGATTGCAGGCGATCAGGTGGTTGCCGACGACGATCGGCGTCATCCAAAACGGACCTTCCAGGCGCATCTGCCAATCCAGGACGCCGGTTTCCGTTTCGTTTTGCATGAGGATTCCCGGCGGTTTGATCGTATAGATTTTCTTTCCGCGAATCACCGGCGACGGATTGTCGCTGCGCACTTTCGGCTCCACCCAATCCGGCTCCAGCGACAGAGATTTCGCGGACGATTCGTTTGTCAACCGGGAAAGGTCGATCTTGTGCAGCCCGCTTCCCTGGAGGTAAGCGACTCCGTCGATCCCGGTCGGGGACGTGATCGTGTTGCTGTCGGTCGCAAACTCGCCGAGCCGGTACGCGGCCGGAATTTTGCCGGTTTCAGGATCGATCACGGACAGTTCCTCTTTCGCGACGACCAACAGGACGGCGTCAAGTCCGAACGGGTTTCCCGCAGGCAGCGGGCAAATCGCCGGGGAACTCCAGATTTGTTCCTTCTTTCGGGCGATACGCCAAATATCGTTTCCGGTTTCCAAGTCGAGCGCGGCGAAAAACGCTTCCCCCTGGCTGATACATTGGACGAAAACGCGATCGCCGAGAATCACCGGCGACGAGGACATTCCGGTATCGATTCGAAGCCGCGGCTTTTCGTACCCGAGTCCCCGGGTCCAAAGGAGATTCCCATCCGAGTCGAAACAGACGACGTCGTTGGACGAATACATCGCGACGATCCGTTTGCCGTCGGAAACCGGCGTATTGGCCGCGATTCCGCCGAATCCCTGAAACAGCAACGACCCGGTCGCCAAAACGGTTCGCTCCCATCGTTTTTCGCCGCTGTTTTTGTCGATCGCGATCAGGTGGAGCCGCTTTTCACGCGGCCCGCTCGCCGCCGTTACGACCACCAGATCCCCGACCAAAATCGGACTCGACGGCCCCGTCCCCGGAAGCGGCGTCTTCCAAAGCACGTTCGCTTCGTCCAAAGATCCCAGCGTTTGCGATAATCGCTCCGAAACCGTCTCCAGCACCGGATTACCAAGCGGCCCGCGAAAAGAGGACCATGTAGACGGCAGACGGCAGACGGCAGACGGCAGGGAAGAATCCAAGTTCATTGCGACTGAATTTCCTTCGCCTGATGTCGGCCGAAAGTCATCCACCGCCTCTTTTCTGCTGTCTGTCGTCTGCTGTCTGCCGTCTTCCTCAACCATTCTCACCCTCAACCGCCATTCCCAGGTGTAATCCTGCGATTGGTCGTTTTGGCAGACTTTGACGAGGATTCGCGACTTGCCTTGCGGCAGTTCGCAGGGGATCACGTATTGGTCCGGCTCCTCATGGCCGTGGTAAATTTCATGGACGCCGAGAAGTTCGCCGTTGATCCAGATTTTCAACGCGTTGAACGACGAAGCGCGAAACGTAACCGATCGGGCGGTTTCCGAATCGATTTCGGCGAGCGCGTAAGCGCAGACGTTTTTCTCTTTGCCGCAAAGGTCGTTGAACTGCAACATCGCCAACGGATCGGTCGGACGCGCCGGTTTCCAGTCGATCGGGCCGTGCTTCCCCTCGAACGGTCCAACGGGAATCTCTGTGTAGTCTTTTACGAAAAGCCGTTCCGGCTCGTATTCTTCGTGGAAACCTTTTCCGTCAGTATTATCGAACGGTCCGGCGACTTGCCAATCGACGAGGAATCCCCGGGCCGCCGCTTGATCGAAATCGAGTCCGAGTTCGTCTTTTTCGTTCAACTCGGCGATTTTTCCCGCGAGGAAGTCGACCTGATCGTAATCGTAAGCGTGCGGCATCGCTTTTTGCAGAATCGCGACCGCTTCGGGAGCGGACCCGGCGGAATCGGCCGCGACGAGGAGTTTCGTGATCGCCGGCCGCCGCATTTCACCGCACGGATCGGTGAGAAGCGAATCGGTGATCTCCGCGAGGTTTTCGGGGAAATACGTTTCGAGTAGTTCCAGAGCGTAAAGCCGGCCGACCGCGGCATGATTCGTGTCCCGGACAAATTGCTCCAGAAACGTTTCCAACTCCGTTTTCCCGAATGGACTTTGCGTTTTTTCCAGAATCACGTTTTGAACGAGAACTTCGGCGGCACAGCGGATCCAGTTGGCGGACAGCGGCTCGCTGCGGTCGTACGCATCGAACAGTCGCGGCAGCACTTCCGGATCTTCCGCGACAAGACGCTTCCAGGCGGAAGCCGCTTCGACGTTCCCCCGTCCCCAGGTTCCGACGGCAAGGAGCGTTTCGACATCCTTTTCCAGAGCGAACGTAAGCGACGAAGAAAAGAAAACCAGAGCGATCAGGAAAATTCGGGACAGCATCGGCGAATAACGAAAAAAGTG
>JAVBTU010000084.1:0-3423 GCA_031556015.1 Thermoguttaceae bacterium | reverse complement strand
TTCGGGTCCGGCTGCTCGCCGACGCCGCCGGGATACTCTCTGATATTCGAGTCGGGGACGTGAGTCTCGGACCCGATCCGCATCGGCTTCGGGAACAGATCATCAAATTGGTCGGGGCCGCCCCGACGGAGCAGGAGCGGGAAAAACAGGAAGCGATCATCGATTACGACCGCGGCCTGAAATACCAGTACACGATCGACGCACTCTCCGCGATGAGCGGATACCTGTCCGACGACAAAGTGGTCCCCCTGATCGACAAAATCAATTTCGCGGAAAAAGGTGGAGAGTAGTCAGTAGTCGGTAGTCAGAATACAGAATGAAATTGTATTCGTAATTCGTAATTCGTATTTAGTAATTCACCTTAATGCTTGCCGGAAAACGTATCTATTTTCATGGAAAACTGTCCGGCCTGGCGCGGCGGAAAGCGACGCAACTGGTCCAGGAAAAAGGGGGAACCGTCGCGCAAACGCTTTCGCCGGAAGTGAATCTGATCGTCGTCGGCGAAGAAGAACTCCTTGCCAAGGATTTTCCCGCCTGGATCGAACAGCTCGACGGGAAATTGCAGGCCGCTTACCAAAACGGTGAACTGGAAATTCAGACGGAATCGGCGTTCTGGAAAAATCTTTCCGACTCCCAGTCGGGCGACGACGAGCCGCCGCTTTTCACGATTCCGATGCTCGCCGAATTTCTCGAACTTCCGATCGCGACGATTCGGCTCTGGTATCGACGCGGTTTGATCGTTCCCGCCGCAAAGGTTCACAATCTCGCTTATTTCGACTTTCAGGAAATTCTTACAGCCAAAGCGCTTCGCGAGCTTCTTCGGGGCGGCCTGAACGCAGCGGTCCTTGAAAAACGGCTCAACGAAATCCAGCGAATGTTCCCCGATGTACAGCGACCGCTTGCACAATTGGCGGCGATCGTCGAGGGAAAAGACCTTCTGCTGCGGAAGGAAAACCGGCTCATCGATCACCGGGGACAAACCCGAATCGATTTCGACGCGTTGGAATTTCCTCCCGACGAACAATCTGCGGAACCGGAGCCGGAGGAAAAAATACCGTTCGATCTGGAAACGACGCCGTTTTCCCTGCTCGCGGACCGGGACCCGCTTCAGTGTCTCGATTCCATGATTTTCCCGAACGGTCCCAGCGCGGAATCGCTCTGCGAAGCGGCCCTGATCCTGGAAGCGGAAGGGGATCTACGGGGCGCTTTGGCGACGTATCGCGCCGCGCTGTTCGCCGAGGGGCCCGATGCGGAGACCTGTTATCAAGTCGCGGAACTTCTGTACCGGCTCGGCGATCTCACCGCGGCTCGGGAACGGTATTACATGGCCCTTGAAATCGATGAGGAGTACGTCGAAGCGCGAGCCGGTCTCGGCGGCTTATTAGTCGAGCTGGGAGAGTGGGAGTTGGCGATCAGCGCATTCCAGGGAACGCTTTCGTATCATCCGGATTATGCCGACGTCCACTTCCATCTCGGCAATCTTCTCTGGCAGCACGACCGAGAAGAGGAAGCGAAGCGGCACTTTCAAAACTTCCTCCAACTCCAACCCGACAGCCCTTGGGCAGAGAAAGTGAAGGGGATTTTAATGAGAAACGAGAAATGAGAAATGATATTATGAGAGACTAACCGGAAATTACATTTCCTACAATCGCTTTTTTCGCTTTATTTTTCCTGATTCTTTCTTTCGTCAATACCGATAAGGAGATTGTGAGAACTTGTTTTTTCGAAAAGTCGGTTCAAGAGCGTTCGTTCACTGGCCCGACACTCGACAATTCCCTTTTGGACGTTGTGCGATGAAGATTTTCAATGGTTTGGCGGCGATCTGTTTGATGTTGGTCGGATTCTCCCCGGTTTGGGGCGGACAGGGCGTCCAATGGGAAACCGATTTTAAGACGGCGATGAAAACCGCCGAGGAAACGAACCGGCTCGTTCTCATTCACTTCTACGGCGACCAGTGTCCTCCGTGTCGGATGATGGACAAAGAAATTTTTCCGCAAAAAGCGGTCGCCGACGCGCTTGTGCCGTATTTCGTACCATTGAAAGTCAATACGGAACAGAATCCCAAGGCGGTCCAGAACCTGAACATCACGTCGATTCCGATGGACCTGATCGTGACGCCGCAGCGGGAAATCATTTTCCGGCGCAAAGGGGGGTGTTCGGCGGAGCAATATGTCGACGAACTCCTTTCGGTGATTCAAGCCCTGCAAGTGCAGCGGGAAGCCGAAATGACCGACGCTGAACGGCTCCAGATCGCGAAGGTCGAAAACCGTCCGCGACAAACGGAGCCCGGGCCGGTTTTTCAAACCGAACTCACTCCTCCCGGTTTGCAGGTTCCGCAAGCCCAAACGGTCCCCGTGACGCCGGTTTCCGAAGAATCGCCCGTCGTTTCGCAAACCGCCGTGTTGGACACGCCCGTGTCGGAAACGCCCGAATTATTCGTTCCCAATGAACCCCTGCTCGCCGAGGCCGCCGCGCCGGTCGTCGACGATTTCGCTCTGCCGGATGAGCCGCTGACGGCCCCCGCCGAGACCGCCGCGTCCACGGACGGTGAGATGCTCTTCGCCGACAATGCCGCTCCGGCCGCGTCGACCGGAGAAATGACCGGGCTGTCGATTCCAAATCTCCAAACGATCGAAGAGCAGGAAAATCTCGGATACGAGTCTCCGTATGTATTGGACGGATTTTGTCCCGTCGAATTGCAGGACAATGAACATTGGGTTGCCGGAAAAACCGAATTCGCCCTCCATTACCGGGACCGATTCATTCTCTTTTCCAGCAAGGAAGCGATGAAGGCGTTCTCGAAAAATCCGCACCTGTATACGCCGGTCGCGATGGGGGAAGACATCGTTCAAATGATCCAGGGCGGACAGCGCATCAAAGGAAAGCGGCACTACGGCGCGTGGTATCAGGGCCGTATCTACCTGTTTTCGACGCAGGAGAACTACAACTCCTTCTCGGAGCGACCGTCGTACTTCGCCGATTTCGCGCTGAAACTCGAATCGGCGTTGGGACAGACGCAGATCTCGGCGAACACGAAGTGATCGGGCAACAGTTAGCCCCGTCGCCTGCGACGGGCTGCTTCCGATCACGCTCACTGCGGTTCGCAGGCGAACCGGCAACGGATCTTTCACGATTTCATCGCGTCGGCGAGGATGTGCGACGTACTCGGACGCATGATTCGAGGATCGACTTCCTTCCCTTCCAGGAGCGTTTTGCGAACGTCTTTACCGGAGATGAAGACCGGTTTTTCGTCGGTGTGATTTTCCATCAGGTCGACGCGACCGACCGATTCGTAATACGCCGCGAAGCCGACGTTGAGCGGCTTGAGTTTCAAATCCCCCTTGAGGTTGTTGAAGATTTCCTGCGCGTCGAAATCGCCCCAAATCGGTGTTCCGTCGTGATACGGAGCGTCGGCGTGCTTGC
>JAVBTU010000181.1:0-3388 GCA_031556015.1 Thermoguttaceae bacterium | reverse complement strand
GAATGCCGCATCGCCGTGCTGGCGATTTTAAGTGGCATTAAAACATCATGTGACGGTGACGAATCGGCCTTCGACCGAGTGCTGTGTTCAGTCGAACCACACCTACCTTTGTTCATTTTGAGCTTTATACTTCTCTTGTGTATGGCTGGAACGGAATTCGCAAAAACGGAAATTGAGAGTTCAAATAATATTATAATGAATCGCCGAGACAAAAGAAAGAGTTCCGGGAAATGGCCCCAGAGAACTGCAAAGTCGATTTTTTGAACAAAAGGGGAAATTTTACGTATTAAGCTCGGCGGCTCGTGTGTTATGGGACGAAATCGCTTCAAAATACGTAAAACAAGGAGGTTTTCCCGTGAATTCCGCTCCAAACGCTCAGGCTACGTTCCTTCAAACCCTCGCAAACGCTTTTTACAAAATCTCCGATCCCCGTGATCCGCGAGGCGTCCGACATGATTCTCACGGAATGATCGTCATTATCTTTCTCGGAATGCTCGCCCGAATGAATTACATCGCTCATTGCGTTAAGTTTAAAGCTGTAAGAAACTATCCGGAAATAAAATTATCGAAAACACCTGATTTTCAGAATTTTATTTTCGCCACTTGATTTTTTTTTGAGTGTTATTATATAGGGCGGTTCGAGGAGAAGATTGTTTCGGTTATTAAATATATCGGATTTTCCCGTGAAAATTCGCCCCGCCGAGCTCTTTTCGCTTGTTCTTTGCCAAAAGGAGTATCGCCATGAAAAAGTTCGCTTTGTCGTTTCTTTAGAAACAGTGTTTTATTAACTGCCGCATTCTAAACAAGCCCCAAGCGTAATCGCGGGGCGATTCTGCCTACAAATGCTGTATTTGTTTGCGCACTGTTTCTAAGCGGAATGGAGCATGATAAGCAAAACGCATAATAAATACGTTCGTTAAATCTAATGAGTAAAATCCAGCCCGTCTTTTTTTGTTTTCCGTTTTTTGCGTTTTTCGCTCTTCTCAACGTTTCCGCCTCTTTTGCGCAAACGACGAGCCCGACGATTGAGGAGATTTCGAAAAAGTACGGTAACTACCTGGCTAAGATTCAATCATTTTCATTGGACTACGATTCCTTTTCGACGCAGTATCTACAAGAAGATTCGACCTCGGACTCCGATTCCAAGTATCGCAAAGGAGGGACGGAAACGATCGAAGGACGCATTCTCTATCGACCGGGATATTTTTATAAATATTTCGATCTGAAAATGGGTGAGAATTACGAACGCAACAACAGGAAGATGGAGTACTTGTTGAAGCCGGATTTTTACTCGAAAATCAGTAAAAAGGAGCATGAAGAAGAAACCGTCTTTTCGACGAGTTCCAAGCCGGATTTTTTTCCCGATCTCCACACCCAAATGGGAGTTTTTTCCGTACTGATCGGCAACCTCGCCTTGGATCACGATAAGAGGGAGAGCATAGATCGGGTCATTAAAACCCTTGACAATTCCGAGACGACTTCACTGGACGGAGGGCAGATATGGCAAGTGCGCGGAATCGAGCCGGTCAGCCGGAACGAAATGATATTTCGTTTCAGTAAACCTTATGACGGAGCCTTAACCTTCCTCTCGACTCGGCAAAAGGGAGAGCCTCTGGACCTTACGCGTGAAACGGAAGCTTTTTTCGAAATGTCGCAATTTGAGCAGGTCGAAAACACGTTTTTTCCACGTCAACTCAAGTTTGGCCTCATCAGAGAGGCGGGAACGGTCGATGTCGGCGGTCAGGATGTGGTTTATCACGGAGGATCCGTGGAAGACATTTATGAATTCAAGAATATCGTACTCAATCGGGTCAAGCCTGAAGATTTCGAGTCTTCGTTTTCCGTTCCCGATGGCACCAGAGTGTTTGTTCTTGACGTTCCTCAGATCGAATACATCTGGAAGGGCGGCAAGATCTTGCCGAAAACGGACGAGTTGATGCTTGAAATCGCCCGGGGCGACCACACTTTCATGCCGTATCCAAACGAGTCGAGGTTCTGGCTCATCGCACTCGGGGTCCTCATGATTCTTGTCGGAGGAGGATTCAAACTCCGGCAATACCTCAAGTCGGGAACGTAAAATGAGTCGTACCGTTCTTCTTCCGGCGTTTTTTCTCCTCCTGTGTGGCGTCACGTGGGCCAAAGAAGCCAAGACGTCGCTCCCGGAACTCAAGGAAACCGTCGTCACCCTGTTCGGTGTCGCATTGCTGCTCCATCTTTCCTGGAGTTCAAAAAGAGAGGCGTTTCGGTCCGGGGCACGATTCGCCGATCGGTTGGTTCACGCTTTCACTGGTGTACGGACTGCTCGCACTGTCCGCGATTCGCAACGGAATGTTCTTCTTTGCCCAAACGCCCGAACCATGCCTGGAGCCCTGAGCGGAATTTGTTTTTTGACGGACGAAAAAACGCTGAATGAAGTGTACCCACGTAGTTAAGACTCCGGTTCCTCCCGGCAACACGCATTGCATCACGAGTCCCGTTTGAAACCAGATTCTTCGGAGTACAAGAATGACATGGCTCCTACTTTACCGAAGCCCACAACTCGATTTGCGCACCCTCGTCTCACGTGTGAGCAAAGGCATCCACACGCCAAAATTTATTTTCGCGATTTCCCGAGCGCGTCGGCGGAAATCATCGCGTCGACGATTGCGTCGACCGTGATCTCGAACGGATGATTGTGGCAGAGCGAACCTTCGCCGGCGCACACCTCCGCGATCTTGGACAACCGGTCCCGGGAAATCCCCTTGAGGTTCAGTTCCTCGAATGTAACCGGCAAACCGACGCTGATCATGAAATCAACGACGACGTTGCGATATTCGACGCCGATTCCGTCGTCCAGGCAAAGCTGCGTAATGACGCCGAATGCGACTTTTTCGCCGTGCATCAGTCCGATTTTTTGGCATTCCGGAATGTTCGAAAGTTCGTTTCCCAAAGCATGAGCCGTCGCCAAACCACCGCTTTCGAAACCGAGGCCGCTCAAGAGCGTGTTCGCTTCGATCACTTTTTCGACGGCCGGGGTCACGACTTTGTTCTCCACGTCCCGCTTGGCGTCGACGCCGAATTCCAGGAGCGTTTTGAAGCAGAGTTTTCCCAGATGAACCGCGGCAAGGGTCGGGACGCCGCCGGAGAGGTTTTTCGACCGGGTTTCCATTGCCGCTTCCGTTTCGATCCAGGTCGCCAGCGCGTCCCCCATTCCGGCGACGAAGCTGCGGACCGGGGCGCCGGCAATCACTTTGGAGTCGACGACGACCAAATCCGGATTGAACGCCCAACATTCGAAGTAGAGAAAATTATGATTTTCGTCGTACCAAACCGACGCCGCGCTGGTCGGCGAATCGTTCGACGCGATCGTCGGACAGGTGACCATTTTCATCCCGGTATCCACCGCGGC
>JAVBTU010000280.1:0-6226 GCA_031556015.1 Thermoguttaceae bacterium | reverse complement strand
ACCGCGTTCGTTTGTCGATAATGCGTACAAAAGGAGACCCGTCATGGAAACGAAAAAAACCGAAACCGACCTTCTCGCCCCGTTGGAAATTTGGGAGGTCCTACTCGACAATTCGTCGATCAAGTTCCACAAACCGCTCGTACTTGTACCGCAATACATTCCGCACGATCCGGACGAGCCGAGTGAAAAGGAATATTTGGAAATCGTAAGGCCGGAATTGAATATCGACGTCTATGCCGACAATCGGGACGACCTGTTGGAGTTCGTCCATTCGGAAATTCGTTTCATTTGGAGACACTTCGTCCAAGCGGACGAATCGAAGCTTAATCGGGATACGAAAGCGATCCGACAAACCTACATCGGGCTGGCGGAGGTCGTCGATGGGTAACGCACGCTCGGGACGCGACATTGACGCGGCCTTGCGGCTGAAAGGGTTTCGACGCGACATGGAGGGAAAGCACATCCGATATTTCTTGACGGATGAGGAGCAGATTCGTACCATGATCAGTCACGGTGATCTGGGTACGACAATCGGCGCTCCGCTCATCTCCAAAATGTCCCGCCAACTTCGATTGACGAAACAGCAGTTTCTCGACTTCGTCGACTGCACGATCTCCGAAGAAGATTATCGGGCGATTCTTCGCGATCAGGGGATTTGGGGGAACGCTTCTTGAAAAAATCAGGTACATCCCCAAACGGTTTCGTTTTTCGGTATAATCCGGAGGTCAATTTTACACTGTTCCGCAATCTTCGCTTCGCTCTTTGGGAAAGCAGGAAAAGATGGAATCGCATACGAGCAAAAAATGGTTCTACCGCCGGGGGAATCAACAATTCGGTCCGGTCGACGAACCGGATATCGTCGCACTTTTCGAGAAGCGAGAGATCGGGTTTCAAACTTGGGTTTGGTGCGAGGGAATGGAAAACTGGAGCTATTGGTGCGATACGCCGCTTTATCATGCTTTGCGGGAACGGTCGCGTGAGCAACGGGTCGCTCCGCCGCCGTTTCCTACGGCGTCCATGGGAGAGAGTAAGCCGCCCCTCACGGAATTTGAAACAAAAATGAACAATTTGTATTTTCATTTTTGGTTGTGGACGATTATCGGGCTTGCTCTTCTTGTCGTGCTTGTCGGAATTGCCGCGCTCCTTGTCGCGATGGTTTTTCAGCTCATGATTCTCTACCAAGCCTGGAAATCCGTACCGGAGAACAAAATCAAAGTCCCCCCCATTCTCGCCGTTTTGTTGACGTTGGTTCCGTATTTCGGGGAAATCTGGATGTTTTGGGCTTATTATGTTTTTGCCCAGGAAATGAACGATGCTCTCGCGAAAAACGGGAGCAATCACGTCGTCGACGACACCTGGGCCATGATTTATTGTGTTCTGTCCGTGATCATCTCGGTGTTCGTTTCCATTCCGGCCACCCCGACGTTCGCTCTCGGCTTGGTGGTGACGGTTCCGCAATGTATTCTTGGGATTTACCTGCTCAAATCTTTCAAAGAAGGAACATTGGAAATGTATCGAAAATCCTCTCCAACGGAATCGGGGGAACAATTGGGAAGCTGGACTCTTCAGCCCGCCTCAAGTCCGTGATCGAAAAAAATGCCGTCGATGCAAAATAGTCAATGAAACATGGTACAATCCGTGGATCGCAAACGGAGGTTGGTGAAGTTTGCGGATCGCGAAATCGTCAATTTTACACTGTTCCGCAAGCTTCGCATGCGGCTCTTTAGGAGAATCATTATGAAACATTTATGGTGGGTTGTGTTCGTTTGTGTATTTTGCGTTTCTCTTTCCGCCGCGGAGACGCCGAAGTTTACCGTGAAAATCGAGCGGGAAAACAAAGGAGAACCGCTTACGCCGCTCATTTACGGGCAGTTCATCGAGCATCTCGGTCGCTGCATCTACGGCGGCATCTGGGCCGAAATGCTCGAAGATCGTAAATTCTACTATCCCGTCGGCGACAAGGAATCGCCGTGGTACCCGATTTACGACTGCAAGATGAACATGAACAAGACCGGCGCGTTCGTCGGAGCCCATACGCCCGAATCGATCGCCGACGCGGAAGCTCGTTGGCTCGGCGTTGCGCAAAAGAATCTTGCGATTCAAAAGAGTCGCCAATACGTCGGATACGCCTGGGTCAAAGCGACCGAAGGGATCGAAAAAGTCGAAGTGCATTTCCACTGGAGTACAAAGCACGACGATTTCACGCAGTTTCAGTATCCGGTGAAAATCGGCGAGTATTACAAAATCGAATTTGAATTTGAAGCGCCGGTCGATTTCGAGAACCTCGAACTGGAAATCGCCGCGTTTGGAAAAGGTTCGTTTTTCGTCGGAACGGTTTCGCTCATGCCCGCCGACAACGTTCACGGAATGCGTAAAGATACGCTTGCCTTGCTCAAGGAGCTGGATTCCCCGATCTACCGTTGGCCGGGCGGAAACTTCGTGAGCGGATACGACTGGAAAGACGGGATCGGCGACCGCGACAAACGTCCGCCGCGTAAGAACCCGGCCTGGACCGGTGTGGAGCACAACGATTTCGGCGTCAACGAGTTCATGCTTTTCTGCAAGACGCTCGGAACCGAGCCGTACATCGCGGTCAACACCGGCGACGGAAACGTTGAGAACGCGGTCGCGGAATTGCAGTACGTCAACGGTTCCGCCGACACGAAGTGGGGCAAGCTCCGCGCCGAGCAGGGACATCCGCAGCCGTACGGCGTCAAATGGTGGGGAATCGGCAACGAAATGTACGGCAATTGGCAAATCGGACACATGCCGGTCGAAAAATACGTCGAGAAAAACAACACATTCGTCGACGCGTTCCGCAAAGAAGACAAAAACGTCCGTCTGATCGCCGTCGGGGCGGTCGGAAAATGGGATGAAGCGTTTCTGCCCGGCGCCGCGGATCACATGGATGATATTAGCGAACATTTTTACGTCCAGGAAAAAGAGGACGTCGTCCAGCACATGAATCTCGTTCCGAACAGCATTCGGCACATCGCCGACGCACACCGCAAGTACCGCAAGGAAATGCCGCAACTGGCCGGCAAGGACATTCGGATCGCGATGGACGAATGGAACTACTGGTACGGTCCGCACCTGTTCGGCGAACTGGGAACACGGTATTTCATGAAAGACGCCCTCGGCATCGCGGCGGGCGTGCATCAGTACGCCAAAGATTCCGACCTGTTCGTCATGGCCAACTACGCGCAGACCGTCAACGTGATCGGCTGCATCAAGACGAACAAAACGTCCGCGCAGTTCGAGACGACCGGCTTGGTACTCATGCTTTATCGCAAGGAATTCGGTTCGATTCCGGTCGCGACGACCTGCGATTCGCCGCTGAATATCCAGGCCGCGACGAGCGAAGACGGAAAGACGCTGACCCTCGGGATCGTCAATCCGCTGTCGACGCCCGTGGAACTGACGCTCACCGGCATGGGGACGGCGAAATCGGGCCAAAAGTTCGAGATTCGCGATCCGCAAAACGATCCGAAAGGGTTCAACGATCCGGGGCAAACGCAGCGTATCAAAATCGAGCAGTCCGACTTCACGCTCAACGGCGACCGAATCACCGTCGAGCCGCTGAGCGTCACGCTGTTAAAGACGGAATAAAATGGCCCAAAGAGCCGGGGATGAAGCGCATCGCAATCCCCGGGTTGAACTCCGCATGTCCAAAAAGAAACTCAAACCTTCGTCGCCGGTCGTGCGGAACGTCCCTTCGCCGGATATTATCATTCCGTTGCTGCAAGGAGCGACCGCCGCTCTTTTCGTCGCGACGGTCGTTTTTTCCGGCGAGTCGCTCGTTCGCTACGGCAACGGGCACTTGCTGACCGTGCTTTGGTTTTTGCTCGCGACCGCTTGCGCCGTGTGGAATTTATGGGGCAAAAAAAGATCGGCCGCCGAAAACGGACGACTCGTGGAGGATATCGCCGTCGTTTTGTTCTTCCTCGGAATCGCGATTTCCTCGGGCGTACATTTTCTTCCCGGCAACGGTTGTGTTCGATACGGCCTCAACGCCTTTTTTACCTGGATGGAGCTTGCGGCGGTTTTTTACGTATTTCGGACGATTTTCGACGGTCCGACCGTAAAAAAAGCGTTCCTCGCGATCCTGATCGCGATTGCGGTCGGCGAGTCGGTTCTCGGATTTTACCAGTACGCGGTCGAACGGCTCCGGCTGATCGAACAGTACGAGTCGGACAAGGAGTCGAACCTGGCCGTACTGGGAATCGTCCCCGGTTCGCCGGAACAGACGCTTTTTGAAAACAGAATCAATAACAGAGAGCCGCTGGGAACCTATCCGTTGACCAATACGCTGGCCGGCGTGTTGGCCCCGGCTTTGGTATTGCTGATCGGAATGATGGTGTTGTCCCGGTCGGCGAAACGACGACCTCTCATGATCGGCGGCGGTCTGCTCGCGCTGGTCCTCGGGACTTGCCTTCTCTTGACCCAAAGTCGAACCGGTTGTCTTGCCGCGATGTGCGGTCTATTGCTGCTCGCATGGGAAAGGAGCCGAAACTATTTTTCACGGCGAACGATCGGAATCGTGCTGCTTGTCGCCGTACTGCTGTTCGGTTCGGTCGGCGTCGCGATCTCCGTCGGCGGACTCGATTTCGACCTCTTGGCCGGGGCGAAAAAATCGCTCGGATATCGTATCGAATATTGGGAATCGACCGCGAAGATGATCCGGGAACATCCGTGGTTCGGTTGCGGGGCGGGCAATTATCAACACGTTTACACGCAATACAAATTGCCCGACACCAGCGAGGAAATCGCCGATCCGCACAATTTCGTGATGGAAATCGCGTCCAATTTCGGCATCCCGACTTTGATTGGCTTTGCGATATTTCTTGTCGTGCTGTTCTTTCAAAAGAACCCGGCGGAAGCGACGGATGAAAAGCCCCGGAATTATCTCCCGCTGCTGACGGGTTCGCTTTTGGGGTTCGCGGTCGTGTTTCTCTGTACACAAACGACGGAGATTCCGCTGGATTGGAAAACCACGGCGATTCTCGCCGCTTCGTTTGCCGTTTCGGTTTGCACGACTTTCCCTTTGGCGTCACTTCGCAACGAAAATCTCGATTTTCTCCTCAAAGCGACGCTCGTCGTGATCCTGGTCAATCTTTCCGCGGCGGGAGGAATCGCGTATCCGAATGTCGCGGCTTCGCTGTGGTTGCTCGCGGCGATGCTTTCTCCGAACGGAATCGGCGACCGCAATCGACCGCCGATGATTCCTATTGTGTTCGGGCTCGTCTTTTTTTTCCTTGCGTTCGCCTGTTATAATTTTTCGTTCCTGCCGGCCTTGCGATCTTCGGCCGACCAAGCGCGGGCGATGCTTCAAAACACGTCCGAGTCCCAGATTCAATGGCTGCAAAAAGCGGTTCAAGCGGATCCGTTTTCGGTGGAAAGCCGTCTTGCGCTCACACAAGCCCGGTTCAATCTCTATGAAGCGATCGGGGACGGAAAGACGCTGCAAGCCGCCTTGAGCGACCAGGATGCGACGGCCCGGCTCGCCCCGTTTTCGGCGTCGATCCGGAAGATGCTCGGCGAAACGATGATGCACGCTTATCAACGACGGGCCGATCGCACGGTTTTAGAGGCGGCGCTCCGTCGGTTCGAGGAAGCGGTCGAGCTGTACCCGAACCACGCCAAAAACCACGCCGCGCTCGCCGTCGCTCTGGAAAAAGCGGGGCAACGGGACCGGGCGCTCCGCGAAGCGAACATCGCGATCGAACTCGACGACACCATGCCGCACCTGGACCAGAAACTTGGCGAATCGCTTCGCCAAGAACTCGAGAGTCTCTTGGAAACAGCGTCAAAATAGTTGCCGCATTTGCCGTTCGAGATCACCCCGCGCTTACGGTTGGGGCTGGTAGTGAATGCAAAACTAATCAAACGCCGTCTTTTGCGCGAAACCGTTTTACGGCGTCAACGAATAGCAAAACAGATCCCCTTGGTCGCGGATATACATTTTTCCGTCGACGACCAGCGGGTAGGTCCAACTGTTTTTGTCGGACCGGTCCGGCTGGTTGAAACGGCTGATTTCCTTGTATGCTTCGGGACTCGCTTCGACCAGGGCGATCGTTCCGTCACGGGATTCACTGCGAACGATCAGTTTTCCGTCGGCAACGGTAATCGAACCTTTTCCGACCGACCGGTCCGACCACGCGGTTTTCCCGGTTTTCACATCAAGGCAGACCAACTCGCGGTTCGTCAACAAATAGACGTAATCGCC
>JAVBTU010000089.1:0-12677 GCA_031556015.1 Thermoguttaceae bacterium | reverse complement strand
CTTCTCCGATCGCCGACAAATTTCTCGACGCCTTCGGCGAGAAAAAGATGGATTTGCACAGCGTCATGATCCTGCAAAACGGGAAAGTCGTCTATGAAAACTGGTTCGGCGAGAACGCGCCGGCGAAGAATCACGTAATGTGGTCCGTGAGCAAAACCTGGACCGCGGTCGCCGTCGGGTTCGCCGTTGCCGAGGGAAAATTCACCGTCGACGACAAGGTCGTTGCCTTTTTCCCGGACGATTTACCCAACGAAATTTCGCCGAACCTGGCCGCGTTGACCGTCAAGGACCTGTTGACGATGAGCGTCGGGCACGACAACGATCCGACCGGGATGGTGTGGGATAAGAAACAGGATAAAAATTGGGAAAAACTGTTTCTCGCCTACCCGATCCCGAACAAGCCGGGAACGAAATTCGTTTACAATTCCCTCGCGACGTATATGCTTTCCTCGATCGTGCAGAAAACGACGGGGGAAAAGGTGATCGACTACCTCAAGCCGCGTCTTTTCGAGCCGCTCGGAATCGAAGGAGCCCGCTGGGAAGAAAACGCGGACGGCGTCAATATCGGCGGCTGGGGGCTTTTCGTGAAAACCGAAGACATGGCCAAGCTGGCCCAATTCCTGCTCCAAAAAGGCCAATGGAACGGAAAACAACTCCTCCCGGAAGCGTGGATCGAAGAAGCGACGACGAAAAAGATTCTCCAGGACCCGAACGTCGAACCGGATAAGACCGACAGCGACTGGAAGCAAGGTTACTGTTACCAAATGTGGCGCTGCCGTCATAACGCGTTCCGGGCCGACGGCAAAGACGGGCAATTCATCGTCGTGATTCCGGAGAAAAACGCGGTCGTCGTCCTTACCGCGAACATCGGCGACATGCAGGCGGAGCTGAACCTCGTGTGGGATCACATTTATCCCGCGTTGTAACGTTTTCAGTTTCAAACATCCACGTCCTTGTCCCTCGGATGTCCGGGCGGAGAATAATGACGCCACACTGACCGACGAGCCGCCCGCAGGCCGGCGCCGGTCTCGACATTTCGACGGGAACGACGTAAAATGCCGGTCTCTCCTTGAAAATCGTCCTCACCGAATATCGATCATGAAAAACAATCGAACGGAGCTTTCACGGCGCCGGTTTCTGCAAGCCTCGCTCGGCGCGGTCGCCGCGTTCTCCACGGGACCTCGATTCCACGCCGCCGAAACGGAGTCGCCGAAACAAAGTCGACGGGACCGGGTGCTGGCTCTCTTGGATTCTTCGCGGGAAATGCGTTACGTACCGGCCGCGTTTTTTATGCACTTCGGGGGGCAATACAACTTCGGTCGGGCCGCGATCGAACGGCATCTCGAATATTTCCGTGCAACGGAAATGGATTTCGTGAAAATCCAATACGAACTGGGGATGCCCGGCAAGGAGCTGAAAAAACCGTCCGACTGGGCTTCGATCGTGCCCTGCGGCGACGAGTTTTTCGAGCCGATGATCGCATTGATCCGGGGGATCGCCAAGGACGTGAAAAAAGAGGCCCTGATCCTCCCGACGGTTTATTCGCCGTTCATGTGCGCCAAACAGATCGCGGGTACGGAAACGGTCCTGGCCCACGCCCAGGAAGACCCTGACGCCGTCGCCAAGGGAATGGAAATCATCACCGCCGCGCTGAAGCAATACCTCCGATCGGCGATCGCCGCCGGTGCGGACGGGTTCTACATGTCCACCCAGGGCGCGGAAACGAACCGATTCGGCGACTCGGAGATTTTCGCGAAAGTCGTGCGGCCGTTCGACCTGGCTCTCATGAATGACGCTACGGAAAAATGCGACTTCAACATCCTGCACATCTGCGATTACGAAGGGAAGTACGAGGATTTGTCCCCGTTCGCCTCCTACCCGTGTCAGGCCGTCAACACGCCGATCCGCCTGCAAAACGGGACGCCGATCACGATGCGGGACGCCGCGAAATTGTTCGACCGACCGGTCATGGGCGGTTTGGATCGACACGGCGTTCTCTCGAAAGGGTCGCCGGAGCAGATTCGTGACACCGTCGAAGACGTGTTGAAAAACGCGCCGGAACGGTTCATCCTCGGAGCGGACTGTACCGTCGGCGGCGTCCCTTGGGAAACACTGCGGACCGTCGTTCGGCAAGCCCATGAATTTCGATCCTGAACAACGAAGCGTGTCCGTCCGAACGTTCGACGAACAGCTGGGCGATGCCCTCGAAATACTCGTGCAACAACTGAGCCGGATCGACGCCCGGCTCCTGCCGCGTCGTCCGACGGAACTGTACGAAGCCGTTTCGATCCTGATGGTGCGGCTCGCGTTCTCGCTCCGCGCGCCGTTTGACACCGCGACGACGCTGCGTGAAAAATTGCGTGACACCGCCCGGCGGCGCGGGGAGGAATCCCTGGAACGGGATTTCGACGCCTGGCCGCGGTTGTCGACTTGCTGTAGAACCTTGTTCGCCCCCGGTCGTTTTCCGTTTCTTGACAAAATCCGGCTCGACGACCGAACGGTGTTGACTCTGTTGACCGCTTTGGAACAGGTCGAACACGGCGACATCGAACGGATCGGCCATGTTTACGAAAGCCTGCTCGAATACTCCTTGAAACGACTCGACGAACCGGTGCTCGGGTTCGCCGGAGCGAAGGGGGCGGGAAATTCGATCATCGCCTTGCCGGAACTGGAATCCGCGAAGCTCGAAGGGGAGGAAACGCTTGTTGCGCTGATCCGCGAAAGGACGAAAAAAAACGTCGCGACAATACGGCGGCGGCTCGACGCGCCCGTCGAAAAGGTATTGGAAACGAATCTCGACGCCGCTTGTTTCGGCGACGGTAATCTTGTCGCAAAGGTCAAGCCGCTGGCGAACCTGCTGCGTTTGAACGCCTGGGGGCGTCCGGCCGTTTTCGTCGAAAACTCGTTGATCGTAGCGCCCGGGCCGAACCGTCGTGATACCGGGACGCATTACACGCCGAAATCCCTGACCGAAAAAATCGTTCGAACGACGCTCGAACCCTTGGTCTACGACGGACGCGAGGACGGCAAACCTCTTGAAACGCGTACGATCAAAAAACCGCATGAAATTCTGTCGCTGAAAATCTGCGATCCGACCCTGGGGAGCGGGGCGTTTCTCGTCCAGATTTGTCGCTGGCTCGGTGATCGTCTGGTCGAGTCGTGGGACGCGGAAAAAAAGAACGGCTCTCCGATCGACGACCGCACGACGGCAACGGCCCGGCGACTCGTCGCGGAGCATTGCCTGTATGGCGTCGACATCGATCCCGCGGCCGTGGAATTGGCGAAACGGTCGATCCGGCTCGTCGCCGCGTCGGACGAATATCCGTGCGAAGGTCTGGACCGGCATTTGCGCTGCGGCGATTCGCTTCCCGGCGAGTGCGCGTTTTCCTGGACGACGGAATTCCCCGGTGTTTTTTCGCGAGTCGACCCGGGATTTGACGCCATTGTCGGCAATCCTCCTTTTTTGGGCGGACGAAAAATGCGAAAGACGCTCGGTGACGCCTTCGTGGAACAGATGAAAAAGGAGTGGCCGCACGCGAGTTTGAATGCCGATCTTTGCGTATTTTTTTTCCTCCGAAGTTCGACCCTGTTGCGAAAAAACGGCGTCCTCGGACTTCTGGCCCCCGACACGATCGCGCAAGGCGATACCGCAAGGACGGGGCTGGTGTTTCTCACGGAGCGCTCCGGTTTCTCCATCGGCCACGCCGTTTCCTCGTTTCGCTGGCCGGGGAAAGCGAGGGTCGTCGCTTCGTGGATCGTCCTCCGGCGCGAACGGTGGCAGGGAAAAAGAATTTTGAACGGAAAAGCCGTCGAACGGATTTCATCGGTTCTCGACGAAGGCGGTTCGTGGGGCGACACTCCCGTTTTTCCCGAAAACCGCGAAATCAACTTCCAAGGTTCGGTTCTTGCCGGGGAAGGGTTCGTTCTGTCCCGCGATGAAGCCGAGCGTTATCTCGGAGAGCGAAAAAGCAATGCCGACGTAATTTTTCCTTATCTGGGCGGATACGATCTGAAGTCGACGCCGACGTTCGAGGCGACGCGCTGGGTCGTGGATTTTCGCGACTTTCCTTTGGAGCGATGTGAACAGGAGTGGCCTGAACTCCTGGAGCGTGTGCGTCGTTTGGTCAAACCGGAGCGAGACCGGGCGAATCGGGCCGCGCATCGCCGTTATTGGTGGCATCATGGCGACAAACGACCGGCGCTTTACGATCGGATTCGGCGCAACGAATTCGTATTCGCGCTCGTGCGACATGCGAAACACCTCGCGCCGGCGAGGGTGTCGACGCGGCAGGTGTTCCAGGAATCGCTCTGCCTTCTCGACCTTCCGAATTGGACCGCCTTTGCCGCAATTCAATCGACCCTTCACTACGTTTGGGCCAAGCGCGGCAGTTCGACATTGGGGGAAGGGCTCCGCTACACGCCGTCCGATTATTTCGACACTTTTCCTTTTCTCCATTTGCGTTCGGAGGAGCTGGAAAAAATCGGCGCCGCCTATGACTCGCATCGCCTGGAAACGATGGGCCGATTCGACAAAGGATTGACGCACATTTACAACCGGTTTCATCGCCCCGACGATTCGGATCGAAGAATCGAGGAACTTCGCGAACTTCACCGCCGGATGGACGAAGCGACCTGCGCGGCTTACGGTTGGGAAGATTTGAAATTGAATCACGATTTTCATCAGGTTCCGTATCTCCCGGCGAACGACCGCGTCCGGTTCACGATCAGCGAGCAAGCTCGTGGTGAAGTCTTGCGTCGGCTCGCCGATTTATGCCGCACGATCGAGCGAACAAAAGACATGGGGCGTCCGAGGACGGAGTGGTTGTTTTGAGCGCACGAACCCCGGAAAAAAACGATGCGAGGATTACTCGTCACACGGAAACGGCCCGACCGACCGATTGGAAGGAATACGCAGGGGAATCAACCGGGCTTTGCGACTTGATTGTAATTGCGTGGGGAATTTGTAGAATGGAGCGGAGCGTAGAGAATGTGTCAATCTTTTTTTGCCCTCCTGCCCGCCTTACCTCCATGCGAATTACAATTTTGTTACTTTTAGGCTTGGCGACGAACGTCGCTTTCGGAGCTCAACAGGAACAAATCGAAGCCGACTGGCTCCGTCAAGCGGAAAGTTGGCGTCTGAATCCGTCGGGCCTGGCGAATTCCGCGACCATGGGCGTCAAAACGTCCGACGATGCCGCCGGGGCCGTCGACGGCGTCAAAAACGGCTTGTACGCTTTCCACACCGCCCAAGAGCCGAACCCGTGGTGGTCCGTCGACCTGGAGAAAAACGTTCCGGTCGCTCGGATCGTCGTCTACAACCGGCTCGATTACGAGCCGGGATTGCACAACGCCGATAATCTTGTGATTCTTTTCTCCGGCGACGGCAATAATTGGGCGAAAGTGTATGCGAACCCGAATAAGTTTTTCGGCGGCGTCGCCAAAGAGAAACCGCTCGAAGTGAAATTCGATCCCCCGATCGACGCCCGGTACGTCAAACTGACGATTCCGAGCGACACTCCGATTTTCCTCCATCTGGACGAAGTCGAAATCTATTCCGCCGAAGCGCCGGAAGAAAATATCGCGCTTTATCGCCCCGCCGACCAGAGCAGCTTGAGTATGTGGTCGGTTCGTAAACAGGGACCGATTTCGGAGAAACTCAAGGATCAATTTCCGACGATGGAATACATCCAGCGGGGTAAAAAACTGGCCGTGTTCCTCCACGACGACCAAGCATTACAAAAATTCACGGAACTGGAAAAGCAGGCCGACAATCACGATCAGGCCGTTTATTTCCAGGTTCGCGGTTTGCTTCGCGATCTTTCCTTCTCCAACCCCCTGCTCGATTTCGACCAACTCCTTTTCGTCAAACGTTTCACGCAGCAGACGTATCCGGACATCTGTTTGAACCACATGCCGTGGGTCTCGCGTCCCGGCGGCGACATTTGCGTACTGGATGATCCGTTTCAATCGCAACAAGAACAGAGCGGGAAGCGTAAGCGAGCGCCCCAAATCCGCTCCCTTTTGTCCGACCAGCTTGGTCCCGGACACGTTCGCGGAATCGATCTGCATTGGAACGGCGACAAAGTCGTTTTCGGATTCGCGTCGCAAAAAGATTTTCCGTTCACTCCGGAAAAAGGAAACTGGCCCCCACCCGGCTGCGGAGAGCGTTTGATCGGACACCAGCTTCGCTGTACGCAAGAGCCGATCCACATTTATGAAATCGGAACGGACGGTTCCGGAGTGCGGCAAATTACCAACGATCCGTTCTGGAGCGATCTGGATCCGAACTATCTGCCGAACGACGAAATCGTTTTTGTGTCGGACCGCTGCGGGTTTTCACTCCAATGCAACAACGGGCCATTCCACGATGAAACATCGTGTAATCTCTACACGGTCCAACCGGACGGAAGCGGTCTGAGATGGCTCAGTTACAATAAAGATGGCGATTATATGCCGCACGTACTCGAAGACGGAACGATCGGATACTGCCGCTGGGAATACCAGGAACGCGGTTGGGCGACGCTCCAGTCGGTCTGGTATGTCCGTCCCGACGGAACCGGCGCCGACGCGCTCTTTAAGCAACACCTGGACAACCCCTGGGCTCTGGAAGACACGCGGGAAATCCCAAATCTCACCGCGCGCAACGAGCCGGGGGCTATTGCCCCCGACCAAAAGTACGCGAGTCAGTTTAACCTCGGGTCGTCGGGAGCGACAGCTCCCGGCTCGTCGGGCTTATTGGAACAAGCGGCTCGCAAATTCGTTTCGATCGCCGCGGGGCATCACACGCTCGCCGCGGGACCGGTCGTGATTCTGACGCCGAGCATCGGGCTCAATTCGTCCGAGGGGATCAAGATCGTGACGCCGGGCACACTCCCGCCGGAAGGGGGAATGAGCGGAACTCCGGTCGACGAAGGGGGCGTTCCGGACAACGGCGGTTATTACATGAATCCCTGGCCGCTGTCGGACAAGTTTTTCCTCGTCGCTTATACGTACAGCAACGAGTTTCCGCAAGGAATGCCCGATTCGTTTCGCGGCAACGACGAAACCGGGTACGCGCTGTACTTGATCGACGTATTCGGCAACAAGGAGTTGATCTACAAGGATCCGGAAATTTCGTCCGTTTATCCGATTCCGCTCAAAGCCCGTAAGCGTCCGCCGATTCTGCCGGATAACCGCGAACCGGAACTGGGCGACAAAGCGGTCTGCACGGTCAGTGATATCACTTTCGGCGTCGACGACGTCGATCGAAGCGAAGTGAAATACCTCCGCGTCGCCCGCCGAATCGGTTGGCCGTACACGGAAGAAACCGGCGGACAGCGGTACGAAGTCGACGGCAGCTCCTGGGGCCTGAGCTGGGCGCCCGCTTTGATTTTCGGCGAAGTGCCGGTCGAAGAGGACGGCAGCGCGTCGTTTTACGTCCCGAGCGACGTGTCCGTCTATTTCCAATTGCTCGACCAGGAGAAGCGTGAGATCAAGCGAATGCGTTCGTTTATCAGTTTCCAGCCGGGCGAACGCCGCAGTTGCGTCGGGTGTCATGAAACGCGCTCCGTCGCCCCGACCGCCGATCCGCCGGCTTTGGCGATGAAGCGGGATCCGTCGACGCCGACCCCGCCGCCGTGGGGAAGCGAGCGACCGATCAATTTTCTCACCGACGTGCAGCCGGTGCTGGACAAGCATTGCGTTTCGTGTCATACCGGTTTGAAGCCGGCGGGCGGGATCGACTTCTCGCCCGGTTTGACCGCCCCGGCCCCGATGCAGACGCCCTACCAGGTGTTCCACTTCGACGGCTTGAATCGAGCCTATCGGACGATGATCGAAAAGAATCTTGTCTCGTTTTCCTACAAGCACGATCCGGCCAGCTCGATCGCGAAGACCCGGGAATTCGGTTCGACGAAAAGCAAGCTGATCGACGTGATTCTCAGCGGTCGATGCGGAACCGGAATCCAACCCGGAACGGAAGACTGGTATCGCCTGACGGCCTGGATCGACGCGAACGCGCAGTACCACGACCGATTCGTCAACTCCCGACCGGAGCATCCGCCGTACGATTTCACGACCGACAAGGATTTGCTCGGGCAGATCACGGCGGTCCACGAAAAACGCTGCGCGGAGTGTCACGCTCCGGCGGAGGTGTCACGGCTCGACTGGATCGACCTGAAACAACCGCGAAACAGCCTGTTCCTCACCGCCCCGCTTTCGGCCGGAAAGTGCGGGAAAGCGGTGTACAAAAATGAAAACGACGCCGACTACAAAACGCTGTTCGAAACGGTCGACCAGGCCGTGGAGAAAGCGAAAAAGTATCCCCGGCGGGACTTGGTGACCTATTTCGAGGAATAGTTCGTTCCAGCGAGCCTGTTTGTTTTTGCCGACGAAGAAGATTCACTCGAGAGTATTCTATTCGTCGGCAGCAATTTTCAACCAATCCATGCGTATTTTAATTCTCGGAGCCGGGACCGTCGGTTCGTCCATCGCGGAAATGCTTTGCCCGCTGGGGCACAATGTTACCGTTGTCGATATCAATGCCGAGTTGACCCAGCAACTCGACGCCGAACTCGACGTCGGAGTGCTGACCGGCTCCGCGTCGCAGTCGAGCGTCCTGTTCCAGGCGGAAGTGATGTCCGTCGACCTTTGCTTGGCGTTGACCGGCGTCGACGAAATCAACATGCTCGCCGCGAGCATGGCCAAGGCGATGGGGGCGACCCGGGTCGCCGCACGGGTCTACGCCGGGGTCTTTCGGGATTTGAGTACGTTTGATTCTCAAAACCATTTCAAACTCGACCGGCTGTTGAGTATCGAACACCTGACGGCGATGGAACTGGCGCGGCGTATCCGGGAACCCGGGGCGATGATGATCGAACACTTCGCCCGCGGCGAACTGGAAATGCAGGACGTGATCATTTCCCGCTCGTCCCCGGCGACTGGAATTCCCCTGATGGAATTGAAGATCCCCTCCGAAGTGCGTATCGGATCGATCAACCGGGACGGAAAGGTTTCCATCGCGACCGCGTCGGATCAAATCGACGTCGGCGACCGTATTTCGCTGCTCGGCGCCCGGGACGACGTGGAAACCGTCAAGAAGATGTTCCACACGCTCCCCTCGGTTCGACGCAGCGTCGTGATCGCCGGCGGCGGTGAAACGGGGTACCATCTTGCACTCGTCCTCGAAAACCGGGGGTATCACGTCACGGTCATGGATACGAATCGGAACCGCTGCGACTTTCTCGCGACCCACTTGAGACGCAGTACCGTCGTCCGCAGCGATGCCAGGCGACGGCTCGATCTGGAAGAAGAGCGAGTCGGGGACGCCGACGTTTTCGTCGCGTGCATGAAAGACGACGAAGACAATATCATGGCGTGCGTCGAAGCGCAGGAAATCGGCGCAAAGACGCTCATGGGGATCATCAGCCGTCCGGACTACGCGAACGTCGTCGGAAAGCTCGGCATTCACGAAGCGGTCAGTCCCCGCGAGGTCATGGCCCGGCAGGTCGAAGGGCTCTTGAATACGGGCGCTTTGATTTTTCGCAACAAACACATTCTCGGCGGCGGAATCGAGGTCCTGGAGATCGAAGCGCAGCCGAACTCCCCCGCGACCCAGGGAGCGCTCAAGGAAGTGCGACTGCCGCGTCCGTCGATCATCGGCGCCGTGATCCGGGAAGGATTCGTCCAGGTCCCCCGCGCCGCGGACCGCATCCGGATCGGCGATACCGTCGTCGCGTTGGTGCAAACGGCCGTGGTCGACGACTTTATCAAAGCGTTCCAATGAGATTTTCGTAGTATTTGAACTTCCGTAAAGAAAAAACGAGCGGCTTGCAAATTTTCGTTGCACGTGTACACTCGAGCCGGTATTGTTTTAGTCGGAATACATTTACAATTGTGTCGCTTACCCCTTTTATTTTTCGCCCCGTCTACAAAGACTACCTTTGGGGCGGGCAGCGTATTTCAGAACGTTTTCGCCGGGCGGACGTCCCGTTGCGATGCGCCGAATCGTGGGAAATTGCCGACCATGACGACGGGATGAGCATCGTCGAAACCGGGCCGTTTGTCGGGAAAACGCTGTTCGAGCTTGTCCACTTCCTCGGCGAGGATCTGCTCGGGTCGGGTAAAAAATACGCCGCTTTTCCGCTGTTGATCAAGCTCATCGACGCGAAAGAGCGGCTTAGCGTGCAGGTTCATCCCGGAGAAGACAACGCCGCTTTGACCGGTGGGGAACCGAAAACGGAAATGTGGTACGTACTCAACGACCCGAACTACGTTTCCAATGCGGCCGTGTTCGCGGGACTCAAAAAACCGTACACTCTCGAACAATATCGCCGGTTGACGCAGTCCGGCTCCGCGGAAGATTACGAATCGCTGTTGTCCCGGTTTCCCGCGCAACCGAAAGACGCGTTTGACATTCCGGCCGGGCGGGTTCACGCCATTGATCGCGGTTGCCTGTTGTTCGAGGTTCAGCAGAACTCGAACACGACCTACCGCCTTTGGGATTGGAATCGGGTCGGTCCCGACGGTAAAAAGCGGGAGTTACACTTGGATAAAGCCCTTCAAGTCGTCCAGTGGAACGATGTCGAAGATTCGCGACTGATTCTCAAGCCGATCACGGAACCAAGCGGTACAACGGGAGAAGAAATCGTCTCGAACGAGTATTTTACCGTCAGGCGGTATCCGCTGGATCAAGTGCTGCAAATGGACACGGAACGACTCCATTTCGACATTCTCTTCGCTCCGGATTCGGAAATCGTTTTGGAGTACGATTCAGGCGAATTCCGAATTCCCGAAGGTCGAACGTGCCTGGTTCCCGCCGCATTGGGGGCCTATCGTCTTCATCCCAAGAATGCGGCAAGTGAAGTTTTGCGGGTTTATATCCGGTGAAGCTCGGTATCCATGGGGCGGGTTCAATGTTGTTCGTCGACGGCGTATAATCGTGGAGTATGATTTCCTTGAGTCGTATTTCCTTTGAAAACCAGATGTTCCGTAATATTCTCGTTTTTTTTCTGCTGATTGTTTTTTCGTCGGACGCTTTGGCGCAAGGGCGTCGGAATCGGGGACGGCCTGAAAGACCGGCGACGGAAGGACAGTCGGATTCCGCCGATAAGCCCGCCCCCTTCGATCCGGGAACCGTCCCGGACCTCGCGACGCCCGCGGATCAGATCGTTCCGCTGACCGTCGTCAATCCCTTGTTGACCGATTCGATCGCTCCGCCCGACATTCCGTTGAAAGTCGTGCGATACGCAAGCCGTATCCTTGAAAAATACGATTTGAACCAAAGCGGCTTTCTCGAACGCGAGGAATGGTCCCAAATGCCCGGTTCGCCGCAAAGCATCGACACGGACGGCGATTTTATCATCTCGCTCGACGAATTGATCCGGTTCATCGCGCTTTACGGGGACGTGCGAACGATTCACCGGCCGAACCCGCCGCCGATTCCCGCGCGATTGACTTGGGACGCAAGCGCGGCGTCCGATTTTCATCCGTTCAGCGCTCCGCTGAAACCGAAAAAAGTCCCGGAAGAACCGAAACCGGAAGAACCGGAGGGCGATGCCGCGAAAGAAATCGACGAAAATCAAATCGTCGGCGAAACGGCTCCCGAAACGGAAGCGGAAAAAGCGGCGGTTTCCGATGAATCACCGCCCGAAGAATCGCCGTCCGACGAAGAACCCGGGGAAACTTCGGAAGAAAAAGGAAAAGAAGAGGATCTCGACGCGCTGTCCTACGAAAAGGTTTTCGCCGGCCAGTTTCAGCCGCGTGAACGGAAATACTTCGTGCCCTTGAACGAATTGAAAGGCGTTCCGAACTGGTTCGTGCTCCGCGACAAAAACGGCGACGGACAGCTTTCGATGGTGGAATTCGATCCGACGCTTTCTCCGGCGGGTCTTGCGACATTCGGGAGGTTGGATAAAAACGGCGACGGTTTTCTCACTCCGGACGAAGTCCGCGTCGAACAAAAATGAAAGCAAACCTCGACTGTTCCGGTATTCAACGGAGTCCGAACCGAAACGGTTTGACGCTCGTGGAGATCCTGATCGCAATCGTGATTTTCGGCGGCGTCGTCGCGATCCTGGGAGAAGTCGGACGAGACGCCTTGCGCAGCGCCGCTTATGCCCGGGACACGACCCAGGCGGAGTTGATTTGCGAAAGTCTCATGGGAATGCTTCGTGTCGGTTTGATCACTTTGGACAATCAAACCGACGTCCCTTTGGATTCGAATTATCCGGACACGAACGCCGGGACCGCAAACGGTCGGGGAGAGCCGCGTTGGTATTACTCCATCGAAGTGTATTCGGCAAGTGAAGACGGATTGCTGGAAGTCGTGATTACGGTCCGCAAAAATTCGCCGAACGAACGGCGCCCCGTAACCTGCCGTCTGCTCCGCTGGATGATCGACCCGGACTACCTTGCCGAGATGGAAGAAGAAATGGAGGAAATCCTGAATCCGGAAGAAGAATAACACATCGATTTTCAAGACGTTGACGATGCGAATATCAATTTTTCTACTGCTTTTGTTACCCTGTTTGGCTTTTGCCCAGGAGAAAAACGATTCCCCGTTTCGCTGGAAGGAAATTTCCGGCGCATCGATTCGATTGACCGACGCGGACAAGCCGGTTTGGGTGTACAATTTCGGTGAGATCACCCGGGATGATTTGCCGAAAACCGAGAAGCGTCGAACCCGGTCGTGCTATATT
>JAVBTU010000519.1:0-5908 GCA_031556015.1 Thermoguttaceae bacterium | reverse complement strand
CTTGATCTTTGTCAGCAGCGGATCGGGTACCGATTCACGGATCCGGGATTGCTGAAGGAGGCGCTGACGCATTCGTCGGGGGCGGAAACGCATTTGACCTCGAACGAGCGGATGGACTTCCTCGGCGACGCGGTGTTCGGGTTCGTGATTTGCGAGACGCTTTTCCACCGCTTTCCGGAACTTCGGGAAGGGGATATGACGAAAATCAAATCGTCCGTCGTCAGCCGCGCCACTTGTCAGGAAGTCGCGAAAAGACTCGGGATGGAAGAATGCCTGATCGTCGGTCGCGGCATTCCACGGGGCGGGCGGATTCCGTCGTCGATGCTTTCCAACGTCGTCGAGTCGCTCATTGCCGCGATTTATCTCGACGGCGGTCTCGAACCGGCTCGGGAACGAATTCAAGATTGGTTCGAGGAGCCGATCGCGCGGTTCGCCGATTCGTTGGACGTCGACAATTTCAAATCGCTTCTCCAGCAGGTCGCCCAGCGGGACTTGGGGCACACGCCGGAATATCGTATCATGGAGATTCGCGGTCCGGAGCACAGCAAATGTTTCCGCATCGGCGTTCGGGTCGGCGCGATGGTTTTCCAATCCGCTTGGGGTAATAACAAGAAAGAAGCCGAACAACGCGCCGCCGAAAACGCCCTCTACATCCTCCGCGGCGAAGAAGCCCCGTATTTCGGTGGCGAATGAGCGAGCCGTTAGCGGCGGGGCTTGCCCGCGATTTGCGAACGTGCGACCAACACGGGGCTCTTGAAATGCGGGGCGTTTTCTGATACCGTTGCGGGACCCGCTCGGGTTCATGCTCACTTTCACTCTTTATCGACAGACACCTGCACATCATGTATTTAGGAATCGACATCGGCACTTCCGGTACGAAAGTTCTCGCCATTGAAGCGAGCGGTAAAATTCTCGGCTCCGCCCTGGAAGAGTATCCCTGCTACGCCCCGAAACCGCTCTGGAGCGAACAGGATCCGGACGATTGGTGGAACGCGACCGTCAAAGCGGTCAAAAAAGTCGTCAAAGCCGCCAAACTCAAACCGGGCGACGTCAAGGGGATCGGCCTATCCGGGCAGATGCACGGGTCCGTGTTTCTCGACAAAGACGATAAAGTCGTTCGCCGTGCGATCCTCTGGAACGACCAGCGGACCGCCGCCGAATGCGCCGAAATCGAAAATGCGGTTGGCGGACGGGAAAAACTGATCCAGATGGTCGCCAATCCGGCCATGACCGGATTTACGGCGCCGAAAATCCTCTGGCTCCGGAATCACGAGCCGAAACATTTCGAGAAGACGAAAAAAATCCTGCTCCCCAAAGACGAAATCCGCCGCCGTTTGACCGGTGAATACGCGACCGAAGTGAGCGACGCGTCCGGGATGCTGCTGCTCGACGTCGCCAAACGGAACTGGTCGACCGCTTTGCTTTCCGCGCTAAAACTGGACGTGAACCTGTTCGGGAAAGTGTACGAATCGGAAGACGTGACCGGTAAACTGACCGCGGCGGCGGCAAAGGAACTCGGATTGACGACCGATTGCGTGGTCGTCGGCGGGGCGGGGGACTGCGCGGCCGGAGCGGTCGGCAACGGGATCGTCGAAAGCGGCGTCCTCTCCACGTCGATCGGAACGTCCGGCGTCATGTTCGTTCACAGCGACGAGGTGAAAATCGACCCGAAGGGCCGCGTTCACACGTTCTGCACGGCGGTCCGCAACCGTTGGCACCTGATGGGCGTGAACCTGTCCGCCGGCGGTTCGCTCCAGTGGTTTCGCAATTCGCTTTGCCAGTTATTACACGCCGAAGCGAAGAAACGGAAAGTCGACGTGTACGACCTGCTCGCCAAGGAAGCCGAAGGGGTTCACGCCGGGAGCGATGGGCTTTTTTTCCTGCCGTATTTGAGCGGGGAACGAACGCCTCATGCCGATCCGCTCGCCCGGGGTTGCTTTATCGGATTGACACTCGCGCACGGTCGCGGGCACATGGTTCGTTCGATCATGGAAGGTGTCACGTATTCGATGCGGGACTCGCTGGAAATCATCGAAGGGCTCGGCATTCCGGTCAAGCAGATCCGCGCGTCCGGCGGCGGCTCGAAGAGTCCGCTCTGGCGACAGATTCAAGCGGACGTGTTCGGTCGGAAAGTCGTGACGATCAACTCGGAAGAAGGCCCGGCGCTCGGCGTGGCGCTCCTGGCGGCGGTCGGCTGCAAGGAGTACAAAAACATCGAAGAGGCGTGCAAGGCGACGATTAAGGTCGTCTCGCAAGTCGCCCCGAACGCGAAAGCGAAAAAAACGTACGACGCCGGAATGCCGATCTACCAGGACCTCTACCGTTCGTTGAAAGGAGATTTTCGCAAGATCGCGGAAATGTAAAATCACATCTTCGCGACTTCGACGGTCGTTCCGGAAATCACGCGGAGGACGGAGATCGGGGTTCCGGCTTTCAGTTCTTCTCCCTGCGTGATCGCTTCGTACTCCATCGTTCGCTCCTGGTGGTTAACCAGGACTTTTCCGCCGAGCGCTCCGTGTTCGGGGATTTTGACGTAGACGGTCCCTTTCGCTCCGGTGAGCGTCGTGGCGGAGACCGAGCCGTCGTAACGAAGCGAGTACATCCAGCGGTAGAGGTGATGAACGATGAAAATCGCCGACAAACCGAGAAGCAGCGCAACTCCCACGGACAGCGCCGGTTTGATCGCCGGGGGCAGGTTGAATTCGCTCACGCTATAACCCCCGGCCAATCCGCCGAGCCCGAAGAACGTCGCCCCGGCAATTACCGTTCGGAAAGACAACATGCGAATCAGACCCAGCGCTCCATGGTGTTCGATCGCGGGACCGGAATGCGCATCTCCAGGACCGCCGTCGGGAAAATCGGCCCCATCGACATCCTCGCCGGCGCCGAACCCCATGGACGTGAGCAGGAACTGCATCACCATGACCGCCCCACCGAATATCGCACAACAGAAAAAAATCGTTTCCAGCATGGTTGAGTTGAGGATAGAGGATGGATGGCAGAAAATAAACCTGTCGTCTGCTGTCTGTTCTCTGCCGTCTATAGTAACGCTTTGACGTCGTCGAAATCGCGGAGGTGGTAAGCGATTCCGGTGTAGTCGAGGGTTCGACACAGGGCGCGAAGGGCGACGCCCATCCCGTCCGGGCCGCTGAAACCGCCGAATTGCCCCCCCTTTTTCAAGTGCGGTTCCAAGTCGAAAAACACGCCGGGCAACCCGCGGCTTTTGAGAATATCTTCCAGCGAAGGCAGGATCGTCGCCAAGTCGCGAAAGATCGCTTCGTGGCCGCCGTCCCCCTGGTCGGCCGGAACGAACGACGCCAGCGATTCCTCTTCGACGTAATGATCCCCTTCCGTCGCTTCGGCGTTTTTGTAATCTTTAACGTGAAGCCAGCCGAGTCCGGGTTTCATCGCTTCGTATTGCGCGAAAACGTCGGCAGTGCCATACCCCTGCACGATCAAATTCGCGGCGTCGAAGACAAGCAACATCGCCGGATGGTTCACCTGCCGGAATATTTCGGCGAGTAGATACCCATTTTGACCGACCAGATTCGATTCGACTTCCAACCCGAACGTCAGGTCGCTTCGGTGACACGTTTCGGCGATTCGCCCGAGGTAATCGACCGCTTGCGGGATGTGTTCCTTCGGATCGCTCCCTTTCGGCGGATAGAACGAGAAGCCGCGGATCAATTTCGTTTCGAACGCATGTGCCAAATCGCACACGAGCCGAATGTCCTGTTCCAGATATTTCTCGAACGGGACGTAAGCGTTCGTCGTTCCGTCTTCGACGTCGAGGAGCTTGACTTTTCCGATCGGCGAACCGATCGACGAAACGTTCAGACCGTAGTCGTCCTGGTGTTGGCGGATCTTTTGGATGTCCGTCTTCGTCAGTTTCATCACGTTTTTGACACCCTCACCGACGTTGACGAACCGGATCGTGTAATACTGGAGCCCGATCGCGGCGAACACGGCAAACTGTTCGGAAATCGTTTTTTCGGCAACGGATTCATCGGCGAAACCGGAAAGGAAAATACGCGGCTTGGTTTTCATTGTTCGAACAGGAAAAGTGAAACATAAAAACGGCGATCCAACCGGACCTTACGGGAGATTATACCCAATCGCCGCCGAACGCGCAAGAGCCCCTTCGAGGAGCGACGTCGGTAAAGTAATAAGGTCTGTTTTCTTGTCGAATTTTGCCTACTGCGGTTGTTTTGGAAAACAAAATATGGTAACAATGGAAGAGACCAAGTCGCAGGGAAAAAAACAATACGAAAACGGTGAAGACAAACGACCTAAACCCCCTATTCGGCAAACTAATTTACTCCCGACCCCTTGTCTCCCCCCCGACCCCTTTTCTCCCCCCTTTTCTCCTTCCCTTTTCTCCTTTTCTCCCCCCCGACCCCTTTTCTCCCCTCATGTGGCACGACCATTACTGCGCTGATTATGTTGATGCAAACCAATATATGAACACCAAATTGTCTGAAAAAAGACGTTGGTTTTGGCTGTTTTTGTATGGACGAGGACGACTGACCGCGTCTGCCGATAATAGTGTTATTTTTGATTATATATCACGCTCTATTTGGAGTTACGGAGTCCTCGATTTTTTTGATGGTAAAAAAGAATATTCGATCAGAGACACTAAAAAACTAGGCGGTTGGACGGCGGGCATGCCATGCGTTCTGAAGGATAAAATCTCTGAAGAGATTTTGGCCGTGTCGACGGAAATGCCCAGGAACAGTACGCAGATTGATGATCTCGTTGACTACAACTGCTTTGAGGTGAAAACCCCGTACTCGAAGCATTACATTCACGCGAAGTACAAAGTTATGCGGCCTGTTCCTTTTATCAATTTCGAACTAATTAACGAACCTTCGCGAACCATTACCCTTCAAGATGAAAACGACAATATCATAATGAGCGGACGTCCCTTCGGCTTTTTTGACGGTATCACACTCCACCAAAAATGCGAAGAAGTGAACGTATTGCTCCCCTTATTTTTTTCCTATACAGCCAGATCGCATCTTTTGATGCATGATAAATAAACAGTGTTGAGGGGGAAAAAGGGGTCGGGAGTAGATTAGTTTGCCGAATAGGAAGTTTAGGTGATTTGTCTTCACCGTTTTCGTTTTGTTTTTTGCCTTGCGACTTGGTCTCTTCCCTTGTTACCATATTTTGTTTTCCAAAACAACCTCAGTTGTCGAATTCGACGTGGAAGGGACCTTGTTTAAATGATAAGGAATCCGGTTCGGTAATTCGCCAATATCAATTTTCACGTACCTTTGCCGCTTATCGCCTCACTGTCCGTAATACGCGTCTTTGCCGTGTTTGCGGGCGTAATGTTTTTCGAGAACGTATCCCTCCAACTGCGGCGCTTCGCGGAAGGAGAGTTCGTCGCTGTTAAGAAAATTCCTTTCCAGAGAAAGCATCTGCGTTCCGAACGCGATTTGGGCGATGTTTTCGAGCGCGATTGCGTTCTTCACGGCGGCTTCGACGCTCGAGCCCCAAGTGAACGGTCCGTGTCCGGCGACGAGAACGCCCGGGAATTCGTCCGGCGAAATCGCCTTGGGAACGTGATTGGGAATCGGAAATCGTTCCGACTTGTCCGTGAAGCGTTCGACGATGACCGCCCCGGTGTTTTTTTCGTAGTCGGTTTCCACTTCCGATTTGGTCAGCGGACGAGTGAGCGGAACCGAGCCGTGAAAATGATCCGCGTGCGTCGTTCCGAAACAACGGATTTCCCGCCGTGCTTGCGCGAACATCGTTGCCCAGCGGCTATGGGTGTGTACAATGCCGCCGATCGTCGGAAAATGACGGTACAAATAAAGATGCGTCGCGGTGTCGGACGACGGTTTCCACTTTCCTTCGAGGACGTTGCCGTCCAAATCGACGACGACCATATCCTCGGCGGACA
>JAVBTU010000124.1:0-6002 GCA_031556015.1 Thermoguttaceae bacterium | reverse complement strand
CGTTTACCGATACGGAGCGGATCGAACTGCTCAAGATGATCACCGTCGCCGGTTATCTCCCGTCGAACGATCGTGTTTCCGAATCGATCGATCTTTTGGAAGGATTCTGGTCGCGGCTACTCCTGGAAAACCGTGCCGATTTATCCGGCGACCCGACCGGCGTGTTCGCGTCCGTCGGACGAAAGGCCGAGCCACGGCCGGCGTACACCGAAAAACGTCTGCCAATCAAGGAAGAAGCCGTCAAAAAAACGCCGCCGAAACCCGAAAGCTCCCCTTCGTTTTTCAATCGGTTCAAATTCTGGTAGTTCTCGATGCCGTGCTACCGTCCATTTTTTCTGTGCGGAATTTGAAAAATGCCAACTTATTGACGTTTGGGTGTAGAGATTCAGAAGGGGCGTTTTCAGACTTCGACACAAAATCAATCTCCGGGGAGTTTCTCAATCCGCTTCGGCGAGGACTTGGGACGTTTCGAGGATGTTTCTCAACTTCGCCGCGGCGGTTTCGGGGGCGACCGGGTTGATGTGCAAACCGCATCCCCACTCGAAACCGGCCGCTTTCGCAAGACTCGGGAGGATCGTCAAGTGGAAATGGTAGACCTTTTCGTAAGAGTAGTCCAGTTTCTTAATCCAAAACGCCGAATCGGAAATATCCGACATTTTCATCGGGCCGGAATAAACGAACGGCCCCGACTTGAGAATCATATTGTACGACAAGCGTCCCTCAAGCCAATCGACTCCTTTGGTCAGCAGGGAAATCGTCCGACGGGTGATTTGCGCGAACTCTTCCAGGGTTTCGTCGTCGATCTCCTCGAAATGCGAAAGATGTTTTTTGGGAAAGATCGCGGTTTCCGCCGGGAATCGACTGACGTAAGGGCAAAGCGAAACGAAGCGTTCGGTTTCCTCGATGATTCTCGCTCCGTCTTCGATTTCCTTCGTCAAATGCGTACACCAGAAACACTCGTCCATTTCGCGACGAAAACCGATCGCCCTCTGGAGTTCCCGCTGAATCGGCGGGGGTAAAAACGGCATCGCCAAAAGTTGACTGTGCGAGTGGTAAATCGAGGCGCCGGCGGCATGTCCGACGTTTTTGAAGATCAAGGCGTGCGCGTTTTTCTTTTCCTGCTTCAGCGCCAAAAGTCGTTTGCGATACATGCGGAACATGTCCGCGACCTCTTGATCGGTCATTTCCGAAACGCAAAGCAGATGCCGCGGCGTATCGACGATCAGCTCATGAACTCCGATCCCGGGGATCGGGCTGCAAAACGTATCTTCGTATTTCGAAAGCGGGAAATCGACATCCAGCATCTGGCCGTAAAACGCCTGAAATTCCTTGTAGTCGGCAAATTGGTCGCTTCGTAGAACGGCGGCGAACTTGTTCGGAACGGACCGGGCCACCCAACCGCCGTTGTCGGGATCCCTGATGCGGTCGAGTTCCGTCGGCGTTTGGTCCTCGTTGTCCGGGCAAAACGGACAAAGCGTAATGTCCCCGGGGGAATCCTTGGTCGAATCGATATCGAACTGATTCGGTCGGTTGGCTCGTTCTTCGGCGACGATCACCCAGCGACCGGTCAACGGATCTTTACGATATTGAGGCATTTTCGTGAGGTGTTAGCGGCGCAGGCTTCTCCGCCTTAGTCGGGTGAAACGCGGATTGAAACGGGAAATTCTCATTGCGGAACCCCCCGCTGCGCCAGTATAACACGACCCGAAACAAAAAAAAACGGTTTGACGCGGGAATTTTTGCCGTTTTCCCACTCCGCTATCCCAACCAAGCTCGACAGTCCCGACGATTCGGGGCTTGATTTCTTGATGTGCGTGGGAGGAACCAGATTCCCTTCGAGTACTCAGGGCAGGCTTTCACGTCGTGAGTACACTTCGTTCAAGAATGACAACTCGTGCCCCACTCAATTTGCGCACCCCTCTTCGTAATTTGTCAAGAAAAACGCCCCGTCTTGTCGACCCTAATATGTGGGATATACTGGGATCCGGTGATTCTTTTGTGTCACCTCGAACTGGAATCTTTTGTGCTTGGCATGAGCCGATGTGTAAATCACGCGTTCTCGTAAGGATTTTTTTCGCTGTCGCTCTCTTTTGGGGCGCTGTGGAATCTCTTTGTTTCGCGGAAATAGTCTCCTTAGGAGAAACGGTATCGAATAATATCGATTCCCACGAGCAGTCCCTTGAGGAAACGGACGACGCCGAAGAGATTCACGGGGATGATTATGCGATTCCGTTGTCGGAAGAAAACGCGATTCTGCTCACTTCCCGAAACAACTTTTTTTCTCCGGGCGGGCTTTCAAGATTGTCCAACGGGGCAAGGCAGTTCCAATTCCCGACATTCTTTTTCGATCCGTACTCTCACCGGACCGAGGCGGTGTTTTGCAGCTTCTTCGGTGATCGCGATGTTTTGAATCATCCGTCCGTTCGGCTTCATATTTTCTATTGCCTGCTTCTCGTTTGAAGCATTTCTTTTCGGTTTTTTCGCTCCTCGTCCGACTTGAAAAATCTGACGGGAAATCGTTGTTTTCGAACGGCGTCCCGAAACGAGAGGGGCCATGAAGACTTGTTTCGGGTCGTTCGAAAACAATTTGGCTTACCGATATTCTCCTAAAAACGACCCTCATGCCGAAAGATTCTGAAGGTATCTTCGCGGAAGATGCGCTGATCGCCGGGAAATCGACCCGCAAACCTATTCTCCGACGCCTGTACGATTGGATGCTTTCCTGGGCGGATACGCCGTATGGAACTCCGGCCTTGTTCGTCCTCTCGTTGATGGAAATGTTATTTTTTCCGATCCCCCCGGACATCCTGCAAATCGCCCTTTCGGCGGGTCGTCCGGGGCGGGCATTTTTTTACGCCACCGTCAACCTTTTCGGTTCGTTATTCGGCGCGCTCCTCGGGTACCTGATTGGAGCGGCGTTTTGGACGGCAACGCAGGATTGGTTTTTCGCTTACGTTTTCACCGAAAATCTGTTTCATCAAGCGGAGCGGCTCTATCGGGACAACGCTTTTTGGACGATTTCCATGGCCGCGTTTACCCCGCTTCCGGACAAAGTCTTTACGGTCGCGGGAGGGGTGTGTCGCGTTTCCTTGGCGACGTTTACGGTCGCCATGATTTTTGGTCGCGGTCTGCGTTTTTATCTTCTCGCGACATTGATGTTTATCCACGGTGCGACCGTCAAGGAAGGGATTGAAAAATACTTCGATAAACTTGCCGTCCTGTTTACGATCCTGCTGATCGGCGGTTTCGTGTTGCTGAAATTTATCATTTAGCCTCGCGAGGCATCAACTGACGGTACGGCGCCTTTTCCGCTCGAAAATGGATTTGCACGGAATATTTCTGAACAAGATACACTTCAACGAGTCAAAAATAGAGATGAAACACTTCAATAACAACCGGTTCGTCCTTCTGGGAATCACGCTGATGATGCTGGCTCTCTACGGTTTTTCCGGCTCTCGCCAGATGGAGCGTCCCGCGACCGCTGCGGAGACCTTGGATCTGAGAGAAATCGACGGGGGCGCCGAGGTCGTTGCGGCCCCCAAGCCCAACTCCGCCGCGACGCCGACGCCGCTTGACACCCCTTCTCCGAAAATGAACGAGGATTCGGTCCCGAAACCGAAACAAAATTTCCTCGTCTGGATGGTGCAATCGCTCGGACTCGGTTTCACGATTCTTTTTCTGTGTATTTCCGTGACGATGGTCGCCGTGGGCATCACCTGTGTGATCGCGATTCGACAAGAGGAGCTTTTACCGACGCTTTTTCTGAAGGAATTCGAGATATTGCTCAACGAAAAAAAATACCAGGACGCCTATAACCTCGCTTGCGAGAACAATTCGTTCATCGCCAAAATCCTGTCCGCCGGTTTGAAAAACATGTCCAAAGGCTATGACCAGGCAGTCGAGGCGATGCAGGAAGTCGGCGAAGAGGAAACCATTAAAATTGAAAACCGTCTAAAGATTCTTTCCATTATCGGGAACGTCGCGCCGATGCTCGGGCTTTTCGGTACGGTCATGGGGATGATCGAAGCGTTTCAAACGATCGCGGGAAGTATTTCCGCGCCCCCGGCTTTTAAGTTGGCCGAAGGAATTTCCACGGCATTGTTTCACACGGAAGCCGGGCTGGCATTGGCGATTCCGTCCATCGCGTTTTATGATGTCATGAGAAATCGTTTCGTTTTACTCGTCCATCAAGTCGGCATGTCCAGTTTCATGCTCATGAAACGATTCCGAACCAAGGAACAAGGAAAACAGGTATGAGCCGTTTACGCCTGCAAAGACACGAAGTCCGGGGATTGGATGTGACGGCGTTGATCGACATCGTCATCATTTTGATTTCCTTTTTCATTTTCTTCAACAATTCCGCCGATCTGGATCAGAATCAACGCATCCGGCTGCCCAAAAGCGAGATCGCGATACCGAGCAAGGTTCTTCCCGCGACGCCGTTGACGGTTCAGATCCTGGAAGATGGAAGCCTGTTGTTCAATAATATCGAATACGATCCGGCGAAGTTCGCCGATGCCCTTGGGTTCGAGTGTCGATTGTTTCAGCGGCAAAACGTCGCGGCCGACGAAATTACCGTCCTGTTACGAGGCGACGGTCTTTGCGAAGGCGGGAAAGTCATGGACATCGTCCGTGAATGCCAGAGAAACGGCATTTGTCATTATCGTTTTATCGCCAAGTCGGAAAAGAATACAGTGCAATAACGATTCCATGAAAAGTTTCCGGAAAAAGAACGACGCGCTTCCCCAGCGGTTGCAGGTGATACCGCTGATCGACGTCGTTTTCATGTTGCTTGCTTTTTTGCTGATCACCTTCAAAATGAACGCACCGGAAGGGGATTTCGAGATTCTCATGCCGCCGACCGGAGACGGCGCGACATCGTTGTCGCCCGCAGCGCTGCCGGAAATAGCGCCGGTTCAAATCCGGATCCTCCTGTCCGCCGATACGAACGGAAACCTGACCAACGTGCAAATCGGCAGCGTCGATCTCGGCCCCGATCCGGAGCGTTTGCGGGACTATCTCGTCGAGTTGGTCGGCACGGCCCCGTCGGAAATCGAACGCCAAAAATGGGAAGCGGAAATCATTTTCGACGAACACTTACGGTATCAACATGTCATCGACGCGATGACGAGTGTTCGCGGGTATCTTCAAGACGGACATCTTGTCCCGCTGATCGACAAAATCAACATCGCGGATCGCTCGGGATGATCCCACGCATCAAGCGATTTACGTCTTGGAATGCGGCGTCATTTCCGGAAACGAGTGATCGCTTTGCCCGACGGGCTTTTCGTTTTCCGCCTCCTCCCACTCGTTTCCGATCTCTTGAGCCCCCCAGGAAAAACGAATCGGCGCCGGTCGACGTGCATAACGATAGGAAAGAAGGAGGAAAACGACGAATAACAAAACGATCGTCGTAATCGTTTGAAAAGAAGGCGTCGTCGCCGCGACGGCGGCCCGGGTTTCCGGCGGCTCGAAACGGTCGACCCTGACGCCGACGAAAAGTGGTGCCAGTTGAAAAGCGGACAGATCCTCGACGTTCCGCGGCCGGGTCTTCAGCGATTCGATATCCGTTTCGTTCACATGTCGCTCGTAAGCCCAGGTTTTGTAGAAAAAACCGGTGATCGTCATGGGTACGACGAAATTTCGATCCGATCCGACCGGAAGGTTTTCGGGAATGGTTTCGACGCAAAACACGAGCGGGTGATTTTGCGAATCGCCCGTGAACAGCAGGATTTGATAATAGTGATCGATTCCGAATCGTCGGAGGGCTTCCGAATCCTCCACGGGAATTCGCTTAACGCTTCGGGCATATCCGACGAATCTGGCAAGAGCGCCTTGGCGGGATTCCGGACGATTGAAAAACGGTACGACGGAAAAAGAGGCGTCCCCGGATTGCGACGCCGCTTGGGAACCTTCGAGACTCTTCGCGATTTCCGAATCGACGGCGTCGTCGGGGATTCTTCGCACCGTTTTCATCATACCGAAAAACGGTTCAAAATCCT
>JAVBTU010000051.1:0-17995 GCA_031556015.1 Thermoguttaceae bacterium | reverse complement strand
TGGTCGCATCGGAAATCGAGATTACCACGGCGTCGGGAACCTTGTCCGATCAGGTTGCGGAACATACGCTCGCCCTGATCCTTGCGACGAGAAGGAATTTGCCCGCCTTTTTTTCCGATCAATTCGACGAACATGGGGCATTTTTTACTTGTCAAACAGGAAAAAATAGAGTACCATCGGGCGGGTACCGTAACTTTAAAAGGCTCCCGACAAAAGATTTGACCCGCGCGACCGTCGGTATCGTCGGGTTCGGCGGGGTGGGACGTCAGCTGTCGCAGGTCCTGGCGGCGTTTGAAACGAAAATTCTCGCGACGGACCTGTTTCCCGTGCAAAAGCCGGAACATGTCGCCGAACTATGGGGGCCGGAACGAATCGACGACCTGCTCGCCGCTTCCGATATTGTCGTTTTGTGCTTGCCGCTGAACGATGCGACGCGATATTACTTCGACGCGGAAAAATTCCGCAAGATGAAAAAGGGAGCCCTCTTGGCCAACGTTGCCCGGGGCGCTTTAGTCCGAACGAACGATTTGATTGCCGCCCTCGAAAACGGGTCTCTGTGCGGCGCGGTCGTCGATGTGACCGATCCGGAACCGCTTCCCAAAGAACACCCGCTTTGGAACGCTCCGAACATCATTATCACACCGCATGTCGGGGGGCAGGCGGCGTGGAGATTCGACGCGATCAACCGCTTGTTCCTGGAGAACGTCCGTCGCCGTAAATCGGGCGAACCGTTGATCAACCGGCTTTCCCCGGAAGGAAAGCGACTCGGTTTCCCCCTGCGAAACGGCGAAACGCCTTTATGGGTGGAATAGCCCCGTTTAGCCCGAACACCGTAGGTGTGGGGTCAAGTAAATCTCATCACCGGGACCTAAGGTCCTCGGGTTAAACTTGTCATTATCATGTCAACAACGCTTTACCTGGAAGGAAACGTGACCCGAGCTTGGAACGGCAAGCAGCCGATAGTCCAAGGATCGGACGCGTTGACGAAAGATTATCGGGATATTCTCGATCGTCAGTGCCTGCGCCGGGAGGAAAGCATGAAGTTCCTCCGACCGCTCGGCAGCGGGGGACAGGGGGTGGTGTATCTGAGTGAACGACTCGGTTGCGATCTGTTTGCGCTTCCGATTGCCGTGAAAGTCTTTTCGCCGGAGCGGTACGAAAACGATACGATGTACTATCAGGCGATGTCGCAACTCGCCCGGGTCGCGGCCAAAGTTTCCGGAATCCAACACGATAATCTTCTCGACGTCCACAACTGGGTTTCCCACAACGGCATCCGGCTGATGGTCATGGAATGGGTCGACGGGTTCGACATCAGCCAGCTTTTGCGCAAAAACCTTTTGGCGCGATTGCGGGGGAATGTTTCGGAGCAACGATTCCAATACATCCGGGAAGTGATCATCACGGACGGTCCGGTCCACCCCCGACTGAAACCGGGAGTTGCGATCGCGATCATTCGGGAGTGTCTCGGGGCACTGTCGGCGCTGCATCGGCATGGTGTCATTCACGGCGACGTCAAGCCGGCGAACATCATGCTCAAGCGGACCGGGCACGCGAAAATCGTCGACATCGGTTCCGCGTTCGAGTTGAATCGACCGGTCCGGCAAACGTGTACCCCGGCGTACGCCGCGCCGGAAGTCCTCGAAGGAAGCGTCGGGACGCCGCAATCCGACTTGGCGAGCTTGGGCTACGTCCTGATCGACATGCTCTCCGGGGCGTCGCCGTTCGAGGGTGTCAACGACCTGAATTCCTTGTTGGAGTCGAAACGAAAATTGCGAGACAACCTCACATCGCTCCTCCCGAAGGAAGTCGTTTCAAGTGAACTGCTGATGAACTTCTGCCGGACGTTGATCGCGCCGAACCCGGACGACCGGTTCCCCAGCGCCGAAGCGGCCGACCTGTTCAAGGAAGGCGCCGCGAACTTTCACCGCCAATTGGTCAAAGGCGATCTGGCGAGCGAATACGACAACGAAATTCGACACTGGATCGAAGAACTACGGGACAGGAAGTAAAAAAGAACGGGATTGGCAGGAATATCGCGTCTCTATTCGATTAGGCTGGAAAATAATTGTACTGCCTCTCTTGCGAAATCTGTTTTCTGGGGCAAGGCTTTAGGCTTCAGAATAACAAGGATGGGCCGACATCGGAAACCTGAAGCCTTGCAGCGGATTCAACGCGGAATTCATGAAAAAGGCCAAAAATAAGTGTGACAGTACAGGTACGAACTGAACCCCCAAATTTTGGAAAAACTTTCGTCTTTCCGTTGCGGAAGTCCGGGTTTGTTTGTATGATGGAGGGAGGTCGCGGTTCGCTGCGATCCTGTAATGAAAATGACAAATAATTATGCAAATGGATGAATCCTTTGACTCAAGCGGTATAAATCGTGAGAGTGAAAGCGTCCGACAAAAGAAATTTTCCGTCTCCTCCGGCGTTCGACACTGACTTTAACGGCGTGGCCGATCCGACGAAGCGGCGATATTCACATGTTGACTCCCCTGCTGATGTTTCTGTTCACTCTGCTCCTCTTCTTCGGGATGTGTCTTCTGTCGCGCATTTTTCCCGAGTGGATGGTGCGACGACGGGGGAGAATTCCTGCGGTACCGTCCCGTTGTGGTCTTTTCACGTTTTTTCACGATACTGTCGTTCCTGCGATTTTTTCGACTTCGTTTCCAAAAATATTCCCGACGGCGCGCGATGCGATTTGTCGGAGGAGGATTTCCGACCCGCTCCCTTGCCGGGTCTCGAAGTCGACGGAAGATCGTGCGCCAAGGACCACGCGATATACGGCTTTCGACGACCCGACTGACGACCTCGTTCCTCCCGGTGCGGAATATTTCCGGGATTGACGGTGCGGCCCCGCTCCGATTCCGTGTACCACCTTGCGAGGTTTTGCCGCATTCGGAGAATCTGCGTTCTTTCTTTTGTTGCGATTGCTCGACGGGTATTCATCCCCTGATCGATATTAGGGTTTATCCGTGATATTTTGGACGTATTATGCCATCTACGGCTCACTTTGGTGTCTGTCCTTGGCCGCGGTATATTGCGCTGTGCGCATTTCCGACAAGCTTCGCAAGCAGGACATCGAAACCCGGACCACGGAGATTCTTTACCGTGCCGAATTGGAAGCGGAAAATAAACTTCGGGAAGCGGACCTGAAAATCAAGGAGCTGAGCATTCAGCAAAAGGAGGCGTTCGACAACGAGCAGCGGCTTTTGCGCAAGGAAATCCACGACCGGGAACGCCAACTCGAAAAGCTGCAGGACGGGCTGGAAAAACAAGCCGAGGATCTTCGCAGGCAGGAAAATCTGATCGAAAACACGCAGCGTCATTACAAAGAGCGAATCGAGGAAACGGAGCGTCGGCATGAAGAACTGGCGCAATTGATCGCCAAAGAGCGGACGACACTTCACGATCTGGCCGGGCTTTCTCGGGAGGACGCCGTGAACCGGCTTCTCAAAACTCTGGAAAACGAGCTTTTGGCGGAAGAAGGGGCCGTGATCCAGCGTCATGAAAAAGCGCTCCAGGAAAAGTGCGAACATCAGGCGAAAAACATTCTCCTCATGGCACTGCAGCGCTATGCGGCTCCACATACCGCCGAAGTGACCAGCAGCACGATCGACATCCCGAACGACGATATGAAAGGGCGCATCATCGGTCGGGAAGGCCGCAACATTCGTGCTTTTGAAAAGGCGACCGGAGTCGACGTCATCATCGACGACACGCCCGGGGTCGTGATCGTCAGCGGTTTCGATTCCATCCGTCGCGAAGTCGCGCGACTCGCTTTGAACCGTTTGATCACCGACGGTCGGATTCATCCGTCGCGAATCGAGGAAATCGTTTCGGAAACCAACAACGAAATCCAATCGTTCATCCAAAAGGCCGGGGACCAGGCGTGCCAGGAAGTCGACCTGTTCGGCATGAACGAGCGGTTGGTCAATCTTCTCGGCCGACTTCATTTCCGGACGAGTTACAGTCAGAACGTACTGCGACATTCCATCGAAACCGCGTTTTTGGCGGGTATGATTGCAATCGAACTCGGGCTGAACGAAAAACTCGCGCGCCGCTGTGGATTGCTGCACGATATCGGCAAGGCGGTCGATCACGAAATCGAGGGCGGACATCCGAGGATCGGCGCCGATCTCTTACGGAGATACGGCGAACCGGTCGAAGTGGTCAACGCCGCCCTGGGGCATCACGAAGATCCGCGACTGGACAGCCCGTACACCGTGATCGTCGCCGCTGCCGACGCTTGCAGTGCTTCTCGGCCCGGAGCGAGACGCGAATCGCTCGATAATTACGTCAAGCGAATGGAGGAACTCGAGTCGATCGCAACGGAATTCGAAGGGGTCGAACAGGCGTTCGCGGTCCAGGCGGGTCGGGAAATGCGGGTCCTGGTTTCCGCGGAGCAGACGACCGACGAGGCCGCCGCGAAAATCTGCCGCGACATCGTCAAAACCTTGTCCCAGCGTCTTCAATTCCCCGGCGAAATCAAGGTGACCGTCATTCGCGAGACAAGATGCACGGAAATCGCGAAATAAAATCCGAACAACAAAGAGCCGCACGGGAAGCGCAGCGAACCTTGCGGAACATCAAACGGTGATACGGCTGTTTTTTGGGAGACTTTATTGATCTTCATTTCGCCATAATATTATTTTCAAATTTACCATTTATCATAATCATCATGAGTCTACTCCAGACGATTGAAGACAGCATTCTCGAAATTCAAGGCGTTCCGGCGATCCTCGACAGCGACGTTGCGATTTTCTACGGCGTCGAAACGAAACACGTCAATCAAGCCGTTGGTAATAATCCCGACAAATTTCCTCCGGGCTATGTACTTCCCTTGTCGAATGAGGAATGGAACGGATTGAAGTCAAAATTTTTGACTTCAATCAAAGGAGGAAAAACAAAAATTCCGAACGCTTTTACAGAGAAAGGGCTCTACATGCTCGCGACGATCTTGAAAAGCCCTCAAGCGACGCAAACGACCCTCGCGATTATCGAAACCTTCACGAAAATGCGTCAACTCGGACGGAACGTCAAGGCGCTCTCGGAAGTTAAGTCGGACAAGGAAAAGAAGGAATTGATGCAAAAAACCGGGAGGTGATCACGGACATCTTTGCCAACGACCTTGAGGCGCTGGAGAGTGAAACAACCTTCGAACTGAATTTCGCCCTGCTCAAGTTCAAACATACCGTCAAACGGGATCGGAAAAAGAAGCAGGGGAACGATTGATCCCAATGGGTTTATAGTACAATTTTATTAAACAGCCTACGTTAATCTGAAGAAGTGATAGGTGAAAAGTGATAAGTGATATTCCTGTTTTTCCGCATTTTTAACACTTATCACCTCTCACTTATCACTTTGAAGCATCAAAAAGGGCTCGTTTTTCTCGAAGGTTAATTCGCTAACTTGGTAATCGAATGTCCGTCGTCAAAATACTTAGTCAGATCGCCGTCTTGGCAGCTTTGTCGTTTCTCTTTCCGCTTTTCGCGGCCGGGAGCGTCAAGGAGCCGACGCTGCGTGAAGCGTTGGCGATCGGGACGAGAATCCGCAACGAATGTCCGAAGGAGCTTCTGTTCGAGACCGCGAAAAAGAGCGAAACCGAAGCCCAAACGGCGGGACTGCGAGTGATTCGCGGGAAGCATCTGCATTTGATCACCGATCTTCCGGACTCGGAGGAGATCGAGCGTTTGCCGCAAATTTTCGACGCCGCCGTTCCGCTTTGGGCGGAGTATTTCCGGGTCCCCGCGAAAACGGTGGACGATTGGACGATGGTCGGCGTTCTGATCGGCGATTCGAAACGGTTCGCTTCCACGGCGATTTTGCGGCGTGTTCCGAACCTGCGGCATGGGTTTTCCGTCGGGCATTGGCTCTGGATTAGGGAACAAAAAAGCGACTATTACCGACGCCATTTGCTGCTCCACGAAGGGGTTCACGGATTTGTGAACAATTTCTTCGGTTCCTGCGGTCCGAGTTGGTATATGGAAGGACTCGCGGAACTTCTGGGAACGCACCATTGGGACGACAAGACGCAACAACTGACGCTTCCGTACTTTCCGGAAAATCGCGAAGCCGTTCCCTACTGGGGCCGCATCCGAATCGTCAACGACCTCCGCGTCGAAAATCAAACGCGAAGCGTCGAGTCGGTACTGACGATGTCGTTCGACGAGGCGGATGATACGCCGTCTTACGCCTGGAGTTGGGCCTTGGCCGCGTTTCTCAACGGGCATCCGCTTTACGGCGATTCGCTTCGGGACGCGGTCGTGAACGTCTCGCTTCCCCACAAGGAATTCACGGACCGTTTTCGTGTAAAAATCGAATCCGTTTCGTCCGGCCGGATTCGAGCCGATTGGAGCGATTATCTCGAACACCTGGATTACGGATACGATTTCCAAAAAACCGCGATCGACGACATGGACCGCGGTGCGTCGCTGAAAAAGAGCGGAAAAGAACTTCGCATCCAGGCGGACCGGGGTTGGCAAAACGGCGGGATTCTCGTTGAAAAAGGAAAAGCCTACTCTTTCCTCGCCCAAGGGCGGTATCACGTGGGCCGGGAGGAACGAAAAATCCTCGCGTCCGAACCGAATGGTGTCACGATCCGGTATTACCGGGGACGTCCGCTCGGAATACTCCTGGGAGCGGTCCTGTCCGACAAGGAAAAAGAGTGGACCGCGTTCCCGATCGGCGAATCGACGACCTGGACCAGCCCGGTTACGGGAACGATTTTCTTTCGTGTCAACGACTCTCCTTCGGAACTTGCCGACAACGAGGGGGAAGTCGTGATCCAAATCGGGCCGGGCCGCTGAATACCGCTACAAATTTTTCGCGATCCAATCGGCAATAAGCGCAGACGGATTTTCATGCCCGTCGAATTTCCGCACGATTTCTTCGGGGGCGAAGATACGAACGCGTTTGACGAAATCGTCGAACTGCTCCCGGGCCAGCGAACGCACGACCGGCGAGACCGTTTCGAGCTTACGGTAAGCCCGTTCTTTCGGATAATAGACGTCGATCCGCAGCTCCACTTCCCGCTCGGTCGGCGGCGAGTCGATCAAAAGCGAACGGTTTCGCAACGATCCCGAACCGCCGGGCAAACCGTCCAGGAGCGAATCGACCATTTTTTCGGAAACGTCGCACAACCACGGATAGGGCCGGCCCGCGAGTTTGCGGTAAAGCTCCGGCTGTTCCATGACGCTCAACTGTACGATCCGTTTATACAGCCGACGCCGTTCGCCGAACAACCCGTCGATGAGCGGTTCGGCGGTGGTGCCGCGGGAAACATCCTTGAGCAGGTCGATCATCTCCTGCTCGGTGCAGCGAAAAACCCGCCGCATGTCGATCCGGTCGAACAACAGGAAAAACGCCCGCTGAAGCATCGCGGTCGCCGTTCGGACGCCGTGATGCCAGTAGACTTCGTTGAACATGACGTACCGGGCGAACACCATCAGTTCCGCGGCTGTTTTCCCCTTGTCGGAAATCGCAAGTCCGTCCCCCGCTTCGTTCAAACAAAGACTCGCGATGAGCCGGTTTTGGTCGAAGTGACGCCCGTAGGGAACGCCCGCGTGCAAGGAATCCCGAAACAAATAATCCATCTTGTCGATGTCGATCGGGCCGGAAAGAATGCTCGACAAAAGCCGTTTGGCCGGATCGTTTCGGACCGATTCCGTTTTATTTAATAGTGCGAGAATCTGCTCCGGTTCGATGCTCCAATCGCTCCGTAAAACGTCGGACAGTTCCCCGTCGAGCAAAAACGTTTCGGCCGCCGCTTCGTGGCTGGGAACGCCGGAAAGCCGGATGTCTTCCAACGGATGACAGAACGGCCAATGCCCGATATCGTGCAACAATGCCGCGACGATCAGGAGTTCCGCGTCTTCCCGTGACACCAGTTCGGTGAATCGCGGCAGATACGCGAGCCGTTTCAAAAGTAAAAGAGCGAGTCGATAGACCCCGAGCGAATGTTCGAACCGCGTATGATGCGCCGCCGGATAGACCAGTGAAACGAGTCCGAGCTGCGAAATTCGCGACAGACGTCGAAACGGTGCCGTATCGATAATCTTACGGACCCGATTCGTCAGCGGCACGTCGAGCTCCGGCGGAATCCGAACCAGACTCCCCCGCGAATCCAAGCCGACCAGTTCAGGAATGTTGAGAATCAAATCAGAGCGGGAAGCGTAAGCGAGCGTATAAAAACCAGAGCGGGAAGCGTAAGCGAGCGTATAAAAATCAGAGCGGGAAGCGTAAGCGAGCGTAAAATTCACTCTTACGCTCGCTTACGCTTCCCGCTCCGTTATTCGCATAATCTTATTCGGCGAACGGGTCGAAATCGTCGTCGTCCGAATCGGTCGACGGAGCCGGGGCGGGTTCTTTGGCCGGGGCCGGTGTGTCGCCGAAAAAGTCGTCGTCCAGCGTGTCGTCGCTCGGAGTGTCGACGCCGAATGGATCATCCTCGTCAGCAGCGGGCGCCGGTTTCTTTTCCGGAGCCGGAGCCGGGGCCGGAACATCGCCGAGATCGGCACCGAACGGGTCGTCGTCTTCCTCGTCCGTCAGCGGAGCCGGAGCAGGAGCGGGTGCGGGAGCCGGCGTCTTTTCCGCCTTCGGAGCCGGAGCCGGTACGTCACTGAGACCTGCACCGAATGGGTCTTCGTCGTCTTCAATGATGATTTCCTCCGACGAGCTATCGGGCGCCAAGTCGCCGAACGGATCTTCCTCATCGTCCTCAAGTATGATGTCATCCTCTTCTTCAATGATGGCGGGAGCCGGAACCGGCTTTTTTTCAATCGGTGCCGGTTCCTTCACGGTCGGCGGCGGGAGAACAGGGGCGACCGGTTTCACATCGGGCTTCTTGACCTCGGGAGCGGGTTGAGTCAGGTCCAAAGCAGGTTCCGGTTTGGTTTTGAGGCTGGGAGTCGGCTGGGGAGCGACGATTTCCGGCGTGGGCGGCTTCACCGTCGGCGGCGGAAGGCTCGGCTTGGTGGACGGAGCAACCGTGGTTTCCGGTTTGACGATCGGCAGCTTGTCCGTTTCGATGCTGGGGGTCGTCGTAGGTTTGGGAACGGCATTTCCATTCTCGTCCAAGATAATGACAGCGTCGGTCGTTTGTGGCCAAAGCTGTCCATTCGTCTTTTTTCCATTGCCGGGCGGAAGCTGCGTGGCTTCGATCATCCCACCGCTGCCGCATAGACAATCGTCCACGATAATCGGCGTATAGAAACAGCCGCCCCGGGCCTGTCGAAAGCCTCGACCGCGGTAGTCCGGTTGGGAGTAGCCGACCCATTTCGCCGGTTCGGGGCCGTAAGTGCGAGCGCCGTACACGCCTCGTTGGGCAAAGTTCGTGTTGGCGTAAGTCATTTTGCCGGACCCGCCCGCATTGGCGTTGTAATAGCCGTAATGACTAGCATGTCCAAAGGTCGCGGGTTGAAACGTCACACGTTCCGGCAACTGTGCGTACGCTGCCGAACCGCACAGACCGGCAAAGAGAAACGCGGCGGCTAAAACTCGAATTCGCATCGACTATTCTCCTTTTTATTGAATGGGAAACACAATGTTGAGTGAATCGGTAAATTAAGAAAAGAAACTATCCAAGCAATTTTAGCTAACAAAACCGGGACAGGCAAATGTTTTTCTTCCAAAAGAGGCGGATTTTTCATCCAACAGCTCTTCAAGCCCCCTAACCGGAGCAAGTGGAATGTCGGTTTTGCGTAACCGAAGCACCAATTTATGTCGAATTTCTCCTTATTATTCGTTTCAAATGGGTTGTGTTCCTGGAAGGAGTGAGGATAATGGTTCCGATACGAAAGAAGCGCCGACTCAACAACGACGAACGTGAAATCGCTCACCCCGGTCATCCACATTGAAGAGGAAAAGTGCGTCAATTGTCACGCTTGCGTGACGGTTTGCCCTGTCAAGTTCTGCAATATCGGGACCGGTACGGCTCTTCGTGTCGATCACGACACATGCATCGGTTGCGGGGCTTGCGTTGCCGCCTGCACGCACAATGCCCGGCACATCGTCGACGATTTTCCTCGTTTTCTCAAGGCGTTGGACGAGAAAAAACCGCTTGTGGTGATTGTCGCCCCTTCCATTGTCGCCAACTTTCCCGACACGTATAAGCGAATCCTTGGCTGGCTGCGGTCCAAAGGAGTTGCGGCGATTTTTGACGTCGGATTCGGGGCGGAATTGACGGTCCAGTCGTATGCCAAGTACATGGAAACCGAATCGCCGGCGATCTTGATTTCACAGCCGTGTCCGGTGATCGTGTCGTTTCTCGAAATTCACCATCCGGAACTCCTGCCCTGGCTCGCACCGATCGGCAGCCCGATGCAGCACACGATGCAGATGATTCGGGCGTTCTACCCGCAATATGCGGACGCCGCAATCGCCGCGATCTCCCCCTGCATCGCCAAACGTCGGGAATTCGACGCGATCGGGCTCGGGGATTACGTCGTTACGTTTCACGCACTCGATCGTTATTTTCGGGAGGTCGGCCTCGATTTGAATCGTTTTCCCGAATCGGATTTCGATTCCCCGCCCGCCGAACGCGCGGTCCTGTTCCCCATGCCGGGCGGATTACTTAAAGCGACGGCCCGGGACGTTGAGAACATCGAGGATCGAACCCGCGTGATCGAAGGGGTCGGATCCGTGTACGAATACCTGAAAAAACTCCCGGAAATGATCCGTCTGGGACGCAATCCGCTACTGATCGATTGCCTCAACTGCGACTTCGGCTGCAACGCCGGTCCCGCGGCGATCGCCGGGGAACGCTCGCCGGACGATTTGGAGTGGTTCGTCAAAAAACGAGCCGAAGAACTCCGGAAACAGCACGATTTTCAGTCCGAGGACGCGATCCGGTCGATCCGGGAGACCATCGCGAAATTCTGGCAGCCGGGTATGTATTCGCGCGAGTATCGGAATTTGTCCAAGAATATTACGTGGAAAACTCCCACGGAAGAGGAAATTCAAGAGATTTTTCAAACGCGACTTGCCAAAACGTCCGCAATAGACGAACTGAACTGCGGCGGTTGCGGGTACAATTCCTGCCGGGAAATGGCGATCGCGATCCACAACAACCTGATGGATGCCGACCATTGTTACGTTTGGCAACAGCAAAACCTCCTCGATCGGGAACGAATCATCGCGGAGCGGGAAAGTCTCCTTAACGGTATTCTCGACGTCGCCTCGGACGGATACATCGCGTTTTCCAACCGTCGCAATGTCGTCACGCACGTTAACGAAGAATTCCTGGGGATGTGGGGACTCCGTGACCGACCGGTTCTCGGGACGCACACCGATCAGCTCCATTCGCTGCTGTGCGAGCAGATTCGGGACGCGACGTCGTTCCGCGAAACGTTGCGTTATTTCATCGCGACGCTGGAGCCGGTTTCCGGGGTCAGCGAGCTGCGTGACGGGCGGATCATCGCCTGGTACGCGATCGCGACGCGCATCGGCGACGGGGAAGTGATCCGGGTTTGGCGTTACCGTGATATCACGGAACTGGAAAAGCACCGGGAGCACCTGGAACAATTGGTCGAAGAGCGGACCGTCGAACTTTCCGAGGCGAAAGAGGCCGCGGAATCGGGAAATAAGGCGAAAAGCGTCTTCCTGGCGAACATGAGCCATGAAATCCGCACGCCGCTCAACGGCGTCATCGGATTGTCCGATCTGTTGCTCCGGTCCGAGCTTTTGCCGAAGCAGCAGCATTACGTCAACCTGGTCCGCTCGTCCGGCGAATCGCTCCTGTCGCTCATCAACGACATTCTCGACTTTTCCAAGATCGAAGCGGGCAAGTTCGAGTTGTCCCACGAACCGTTCGACCTGCACCAGATGCTTGACGCCACGCTGGGAATCCTCGCGTCCCGCGCCGGCGCCAAGGGGCTCGAAATGTGTTACACCTGCGAAGAGCCGACTCCGCGAAAACTGATCGGTGACGCCAGTCGACTCCGGCAGGTGATCCTCAACCTGCTCGGCAACGCGATCAAGTTCACGGAAAAAGGCGGTGTACGGATTCACGCCAAAACGCTCCATCGTTTGGAAAAGACGGTGGAGTTGAACTTCGACGTGGTCGATACGGGAATCGGAATTCCCGCGGACAAAATGCATCGACTGTTCAAGGATTTTTCCCAAGCCGATTCGTCGACCGCCCGAACGCACGGTGGTACCGGGCTGGGACTGGTGATCTCACAGAACCTGGTCCGCCTCATGGGGGGTGTCATTCACGTGGAGAGCCGCGTCGGCCGGGGCACGCGATTCCACTTCAACGCCCGATTCGATTACGACGGCGAAGCGGCGCAATCCGGCGACGAAACGACCCGCTCGGCGCGGCGGCTTCATCCGTTCCGGGAAACCGGCGGACGGTTTTCCCTGGCGGGGAAGAACGTCCTGATCGTCGACGACAACGACATGCAACTCGGCGCCCTGGCGGAACAGTTGACGAATTGGAATATGAACGTCCGGGAAGCGAAAACGGTTCCGGACGCGTTAAGTATTCTCGTCGACGCTCATGCCGCGAAGAAGCCGATCGATTTGCTCCTGGTCGATGCGAGTTTGCTCGACGCTCCGGGAACGGACCTGTTGGCCAAAATGTCCCGAAAGAAAAGCCTCGCCAAAACGCCTTCGCTCCTTATGGTGCCACTCGACGACGAGAACGAAAACCCGCTCGGTGAGGTCGAGATTCCCGCAAGAAAAACACTTCGCAAACCCGTTTCCTGCTCGTCGCTGCACGACGCGATTTTGACGCTCCTGTTTCCGGACGAAATCGAGGAGTCCCCGGAAAGCAAAAGCGGAACGTACTACCGTCAAGTCCCGGCTTTGCAGGACGGTCGCAAAATCCACGTCCTGGTCGCCGAGGACAATCGGATCAACCAAATTGTCGTTACGGGTATGCTTTCCGAAGCGGGCTTGACCTGCGACGTCGTCCAAAACGGATTGGAAGCGTACCAACGTTTCATGGGCGGCGATTACGACCTGATTCTCATGGACTGCCAAATGCCGCAAGTGGACGGATACGAAGCGACGGCGATGATCCGTCGATGGGAGGAACAGGAATCCCGCGCTCGAACGCCGATCATTGCCCTGACGGCCAACGCAGTTTCCGGAGACGAGCAAAAATGCCGTGACGCCGGAATGGATGCTTAGTGCAGCAAACCGATCAACCCCACCAACCTCTTCCGGGAAATCGAACGCTTCACGACGCTGTCCGAATAATGGAGGCCGCGGTAATTTAGCTAAAGCATGCAGGTTAAAACCACCAAAACGCCGGTCCCCTCTCCCCCGGGATACCGGGGGCGAGGGGACCATCGTTTCAGATCGAAATGTCTCCCAGTTTAACCCGATCCGTATCCTGTTTCGCCCTTTTTACCGCGGCCCCTCTGAGGGAGCACGGGCATCCTGCCCGTGACACAGGCTGGAAGCCTGTACTCCATTATCTACACGAGATACCGCTCCTGTATTTCTTTCGGATCGACGCCGATCTTTTCCCGCAGGAAGCGATCAACGCTCCCGGATACGTTTCGGATCTTCGCCAAAGCGGCTTGGAGGTATTCCGGGCGGGTTTCGAACAGTGAACGCAACGACGGACACAGTGCGATTTGCGTCGCGTATTTCTTGTCGACGACGATGTTGGACAGCAGGTAATCTTCGAGAATCGTTTCTTCGTCGACCCCCAAGGCGAACAGGATCAGCGCCGCGACGATTCCCGTCCGGTCCTTGCCCGCCATGCAGTGGAACAACAGCGGCGTTCCGTTATCCTTCAGGAGCAACGCGAAAATACGCCGATACGCTTCGAGGCAGTGCGGTTCGACGACCAAAATTTCGTACATTTCCCTCATCGCGCCCCGGGTCTGGTCGGTCGAAAGCGTGCTGATTTTCGCGTCGGTATCGCCGAGGAGATTCCGAAGATTCGGGTCGACCCCGTCGAGCGATCCGCCGCGGCGACCGGCAAAGGCGGACATGAACGCGGGCGTGTCCATTGAGCAGGTGATCTTGTTCAGCAACGAAACCGGCGTTCGGTCCGGGTGTCGGTTGATCTCCCATTCGATCCGCAAATCGACGATCGTCAACAGCGGCAGCGATCGCAACGATTGCAAATCCGCGTCCGACAAACGGCTCAACTCGTCGGAACGGAAGATTTTCCCGCTTCGGACGGTCCGGCCGTCGGCGGTTTTCAAGCCGCCCAAGTCGCGGAAATTGCAGACTCCCTGCAGGGCGATGGGTTTTCGGTTCTTAACGACGGAAATCATTTCAGGACTCCTTGATCAATTCCAATGTGGTGCCGCAATTTGCCAGACATCGCACAAGATCATCCGGCGGCAACCGGTTCGTGATAATCGTGTCGATTTGTTTCAACGGAATGCAACGAAAGTTCCCCGGAGCGTTGAATTTGCTGTCGTCCGCGAGAACGCAGATCGAGTTCGAACGCTCCGCGACCTTGCGTTTAACGGCCGCGTCTTCATGTTCGCCGATATAAATGCCGTCGGCCCGAATTCCACACGTTCCGAGAACGGCAAGATCGAATCGGAGGTGTTCGATTTGAGCAAGCGTATCACTTCCGTAACAATAACGGTGTTTTCGATTCAATTTCCCGCCGAGCATACGGACGGTGCATTTTTTGCGGGAAAGCCGCTCGACGTTGTCCAACGAATGCGTGTAAACATCCAGGTCGTCCGGAACGTAATCGCAAAGCTCCTCGACGGTGGTCGAAACGTCGAAAAAGCAGACTTGGTGTTCTTTGAGGTGAGCGGCGGCAAATCGAGCGAGTTTTTTCTTGATTTCCCGATTCAGCGACGCCCGTTTGCCGTAGTCGGGGATTTCGTGATGCAACCCGACCGGCGCGATCCCGCCGTGCGTCCGAATCGCGGCCCCCTGCTCGACAAGTCGAACGATGTCCCGGCGAGCCGTATCCCTCGAAATCCCAAGCGCTTCCATGATCTCCGTTTTCGAGAGAGATTTCTTCTCCTTGAGGAGTTGGGCAATCTGGTAAAGTCTTTCCGCTTGGTACATAACACTTTTCTTAATCTGCGAAGCATGTATAAGCATATTTAAGCAAATAAAAGCATTTCGACAAGTGGGGGCCGAGGAAGAACAATCGTTGCCGATTGATGGGGCGCGGCAATTTCAGTATGATGGTCGGTAATAAAGATGTATGCTGGCTTGGGAATTGCTCAACCTTTTTTCACCTTGAATATCGATGCAAAGATTTATTTTCCTCTTCGTCGCGTTTTTCATTCTCGAAATTCCTCCCGTTTTTTCCGCGCAAACGAGTTGGCAAACGTCGCTCTCTTACGACAGCGGCGGCGTTTGGCTGGAACGGATTCCGGTCGAAATCACCAACGACGGAAAAAACAAACTGGCCGGATTTCCGGTCGCCGTTCCGCAATTCCAACAGTCGCTCGGAAACAGTCTCCGCGTCGTTCGCTCCGACGGACAGGAAGTGATCTTCGGCTTCGACGAGAGCGCCTTGACGATTCCCGTCGACGCCGAGCCGGGCGAAACGGCTCGATATTACGTTTATACGCACGATTCCCGCGACAGAAAAAGGATCGAAATTCCGAAAGCGGATATGCTCGATTATCGGACTACTGTCAAAAACGGAGGTTTTCAACACCCGAACGAAAACAAGACCGGACCGCAAGATTGGGCGTTCGACGAGCAAGACGACGATCACCGGCTGGAATGGGCATCCGAGGATCCGCATTTTTGGAAGAAGTGCGTCAAAACCGTCGTTGCCGAAGGGGCCGAACCGTCCTGGATTTCGGCGCGGCAGAATCGGATTCTCATTCAGCCCGGCGCGAAATATCGGTTTTCCGGGCGGGTCAAAGCGGAAAATCTGAACGGAATCGCCGGTTGGTACATTCACGTCGGACCGGAAGGAAAACCGTTCACGATTTCGCCGATGCTCACGACGAATGAAAACTCGTTCGACTGGAAGTATCTGGAAACGGAATTCACCGCGCCCGCCGACGCCGCGATCGCCGACGTGGGAACCGTGTTGCGCGGAACCGGAACCGCGTGGTTCGACGATGTGAAGCTGGAACTGCTCGACGGAAACGACGGCGAACTGAAAATCACCGTCGGACCGACCGAAAAATGCCCGCTAAAGATCCTTCCCACAGGTGAAAATGATATTTACCTGCGTTCGACACTCCGGCAAAAACTGCCTGCCGGATATGAATGTCTCTCTCAATTTCGGATCGTCAACGATTCCGAATCTGAAATCAAAGACGCTTCGGTGCTGTTCGATCTCCGCTCTTCCTTTGCGCACGGTCGGGTCGGGCTTCCGTGTGAGATCCTGGTCGAGAACTCCGACAAGACCCGCATCCCGGGCTCGCTCATTGATCCGGACAACCGCCAGGCAACGGCGAAACTCTCCGTGATCCCACCGCGTTCGGTCAACTACATCAACGTCTACTACAAAATCGACGAAACCCATTCGGCCGGTACTCTGCGCACTTCCGCTGAAAATCCGAACCATCTCGAAGCAACCGCCCATCCCGAACTTCAAATCAAAGCCGACCCTTACGCCGGTTTCCCTTCGCTTCTCAAGGACGGCGATTTTGAAAACGGTTCCGGCGCATGGGTCGGCGAAGGAACGATCGAAAACGATCCGAACGTCGTCCGGTTCGGGAAATCGTGCGCAAAGGTCGTCTTGGACGAAAAAGACGCCGGGAGTTGGCGTGGATACCGTCAAACGATCCCGGTCGACGGCGGACGGTCCTACCTGATTTCCGCCTGGCTCAAGTGTAAGGATCTCAGCGGCGGCGGGCGGATTCACCTTCATTTTTATCGCGAGGACGGGAAGTTCTGCGCAAGCGGCGGCATGACGTCGATGGATCGGGAAATCCGTGGCACCGTCGATTGGACGCACGTTTCCCAGGTGATCACCGCCCCGAACGACGCCGCGAGCATGTCGATCCACCTCACGACGAACCAGCCGGGCACGCTTTGGTACGACAATCTCGCCGTCCTCGATTCACTCCATGCGGAGTTGGTCGAAGTGAAAAGCCTTTCTTCGTCGCAACGGAACGCTTGGCAAGTCCCGGCGGTGATGAAAGTGTTCCCGCAATCCCTGCCGCCGCGAGATGCGACGAACCTCGCGAGAATCAGCGCGGCTCGAAATGAAAAAGAACCGCTGCAAATCGCCGTTCGTAATTGCGGTGGTCCCATCAAAATTTCCGAACTCGTCGACGACCGGGGCAACAAGCTGCCCGAGCCGGAGATTTGCCTCGTCGGATATGTTCCGGTCGATTACCCGTCGAACTATTACAACGACACGAATCCGAAGTGGTATCGCAAGTCGCCGCAAGCCGCGCCGGGCTGCGACGGCTGGCCGGGAATCTGGCCCGACCCGCTGATACCTCGCAAAACCGTCGATCGTACCCGAACCAGGACCGGCGGAACGAACGCGTTTTGGATCACCTGGTCGGTTCCGAAAGACGCGGTTTCCGGAATTTATAGAGGATCAATCTCATTCGTCCAGTCCCCGAGTGAAGAGCCAAAAATCCCCGAGATGCCGGTCGAGTTTACCGTGTACGATTTCACGCTGCCCGACATGAGCGGTGTCAGCGCGACTTACGACGCGCGATTTACGGGACCGAGAGGAATCTGGGCGGACCGCGAAATCGACGCGTATCGGGAAGGAATCGAAATCATGGGTGCGAACCGGCTCGAACCGGACGAAGTCAAACCGGCCCCGAATATCACGTTCAAAAACGTCAAAGTCGAGTTCGATTGGTCAGACTTCGACCGTGACGCCGAACATCTGTTCGACGAACTGCACCTCCGTTACGTTTACATGCCGAACCTGTTTTACCTGTTCGGCTGGGGACATCCGCCGAAGGATTTTTTCGGCGAAAAACCTTACGACGGCGATTGGCCGTTCGCCGACGCGGACCGTTCGATTCTGCGCACTGAATACAAGGAGCGGTATCAAGAGGCGCTGCGGGAATACTGGAATCACGTCAAGGAAAAAGTTTGGGCGGGGAAATTCGTCAACTCCATA
>JAVBTU010000540.1:0-8929 GCA_031556015.1 Thermoguttaceae bacterium | reverse complement strand
GAATCAGGACCGTGAGCATAGCTCACGGCTCGTACTTTTTCGTGCGGGCGAGGCGCCCACACTCCGGAATGAGCTCGCTCTACTCCAAACCGAGCTCGCCCAACCCGATTATCCGCCGTATGTGCCGACGCTGTTGGCGATCTGGTCCGGCGGGGTGGTTGTGTTTTTCACGGTCCGTTTGACCCGTTTCGTCCACGCGGTCGTGATACTAAGACAAGCGAGAGAATTGAAAACCGGCCCGATTCGGGACGTGTATCAAAAGCTTGCCGGAAAGCTCAAACTGAAAACGACGCCACGGCTCCTTTTGGCCGAAGGTGTCAATGTGCCGTTTTTGTTCGGGCTGCTGCGTCCGAAAATCGTTTTACCGGCGATGCTGCCGGAAGAAATCACGCCGCGCGAACTGGACAATGTGCTGCTGCACGAATTGGTCCATTACCGGCGTCGCGACTTGTGGGTGAACTGGTTCGAGTTTCCGATCCAGGGAATATTCTGGTTCCACCCGCTGCTTTTGTGGGCGATTTTCATGCTCAGGCATCTTCGGGAAGCGGCGTGCGACGAATCGGTCCTCGCGACCGGCGCCACCGGGGCCGAAGAGTACGGAAAATCGCTGCTGAACACGCTTTGGGCCGTTCGCGGTCGGACGGCTCACACGCTCGGCTTCCTCGGAATTTTCGAGCGCAACACCCTCATTCAAAATCGTTTGGAGAACATCATGCAACAGCAAAATCGCACGAAAAAGGCCGGCCTGTCCGGTTTGATTCTCGTTCTCGTCGCCGTCGGAGTGATCCCTTTCGCCTTCGCCCAGGAAGACGCCGCGAAAACCGCCGCCGAAAAAGCAAAACGCAAAGCGGAAATCCGACAGCAAATCGCCGAACTGCAGAAAGAGCTTGCGGGACTGGAACCGACGGTAAAACCGCATGTCGCCATAAGCTACTGCCTCGTCGACCTCGGTGATTCGGAAAAGAACTGGGAGAAAGTATCGAATCACATCGCCCAATCTTACCCGGATGCCACCGTCGAGCTTCAACGTGACAATAACGGCCTTTTGGTTATTGCGGACGAACCAACGCACAATAAAATTTCCGAAATGTTGGAACTGATTCGTACGTTTGTTCCGGAACCACAACTCGGCTACGTCGGTGGCCCCCCCCAACAAGAAGTCGCAAAAGACGGCGTTTCGGCCCTACCGTCGACATATCAGCAGAAAAATCAGGTCGATGCTTGGCCGTGCCTCAGAATTATACCTGTGGTAAACATGCAAGCGGAGCAGCTTAGTAAGACATTGCTTGGCCTACTTCCGGAATTCAATGGTAATACCGATCCAAGCATGCGAATGACCGTCGACCACCACTCGAATTCGCTTTTAATTATGTGTGGCACTATTGAGCTTACGGATGCCGTGGAAGCGTTGGTGCTGAAATTGGACCAACCGAAAAAGGATAAGAACGAAAATCAACTGAACAGGTTGGCCACAGCTTACGCACTCTCTCATATCCCCGCGAAAGATGCCCTTGAGCATTTGTCGCAAACGGCAGAGAAAGATGTTCAAATTACTTATGATGACGAAACGAACTCCCTGTTCGTCGTTGCTCCGGAGAGGCTCCACGAAGAGATACATGCCAAAATTCTCCAGCTCGACCAAGCGCCGGAAAAACCGAAACTCGATACGGAAATCGAGCGGTCGCTGAAACGCAAAGTGGAGTTCGCGGAAAAAATCTACGAGACGGTCAAAGTCCAGGTCGAAATAGGGGCTCGCCAAGGTACCGCGCTGAACGAGGCCCAGGCGAGGTACAACAAATTTCGGGCCTTGGAAGATTTTCAGCGTTGGCACTACGAACGCGCGAACGACCTCCAGGAAAAGGCGGAGTGGGAACAAAAGCTCCGTGAAACGCTCGAATCGGAACAGGTCGCAGCTCAGGACTGGGCGGACGCGGCGATGAACCATTACCAGGCGGGGTCGGCGGAACTGAAGGACGTCCTCACCACCCAAACCGAACTGGAGGACGTGAAAATTCGAGTGTTGAAATTCGACGACAAATAAATTCAGTCCGCGACGTTCGACGGTGTCACACACGGAGCCCGCCAAGAGAAAAGTCGACGGCAAGCAGGTCGTGATACCGGTCGGCGTGCGGCGTACTTTTGGGGGAACAATTGCGACGCCTTGCGACGCGAATTTCCCCCGATTGGGCGAACTGGAATATCGAACAAAAGAACCTCCGTCGAGAATTGGCGTATTTTTATCATTACAAGGCACGTGGATTTCTCGCCCCAAGGCGAAAAAATCGACGACTATAACTTGCACAGTACAATTAAGGCGACCAGTGAAATGACTACTGGAACAGTGCTCAATAAAGCCCCCGCTAAATTTGGGCGCACCCCCGCATGAATCTACGGCCGCCGGGGGCTGTTTTTTCGTTCGTGAAAATTGTATAGTGGGTGTTTCACGACTTCGCGCGGGAACAGCCTGCGCTCACCTCTTTTGAGAAGAACAGAATGATGAAACGATTTATCCTGCCCCTGTTGTTGATTGTTTTCGTTTGGACCACGGCGACGTTTGCGCAGCCGCCGCAGCGTCGGTCGTTCTCGTTTAACGGGATCGCGGTCGATCAGACGAACTTGCACCTCCTCTCCGACGCGAAAACCCGATCGATTTCGCCGGAAAATTTCACCGGTGAAAAAGGTAAAGCCGGAATGTCGGTCGACGGTCCCGCCAAACATGCCGCCCAGGAACTCGGGCAAGGCTGGAAAGTTTCCCCCTACGTTCACATCCAAGGCAAGGAAACCTTCACGCTCGCCGAAATCGAGGGAAGCGGCGCGATCCAACAGATTTGGCTCACCCCGGCCCCGCTGAACAAATCGCGAACGATGATCCTCCGATTTTATTGGGACGGAGAAGAAACACCGTCGATCGAATGTCCGCTCGCCGACTTCTTCACTTGCGGTTGGCAGGAATATTGCCAGAACAACTCGCTCATGGTCAACGTCAACCCGGGCAGCGCGTTCAACTGCTACTGGAACATGCCGTTCAAGAAAAAGGCGAAGGTCACGATCGAAAACCTCGACGACAACCAAATCACGATTTATTACCAGATCAACTACGTCCTCGGCGACGTTCCGGACAACGCCGCCTACCTGCACGCCCAATTCCGCCGCGTCAACCGGCTCAAGGAGAAGGACGTCGTCACGATCCTCGACGGCGTTAAAGGGAAAGGGCATTACGTCGGAACGTACATGGCGTGGGAAGTCTTTTCGCCCGGTTGGTGGGGAGAAGGAGAAATCAAGTTCTTCATGGACGGCGACAAGGAATTCCCGACGATTGCCGGAACAGGGACCGAGGATTATTTCTGCGGTTCGTACAACTTCGACCGCGGCGGTTTGTACCGTGAATTCTCTACGCCGTATGCCGGCTTGGTGCAGGTCATCCCGAACAATATCTGCTACAAGCCGGGCCAGCGTTTCGGTCTTTACCGCTGGCACGTGACCGACCCGGTCCGTTTCGACGAGGACCTGAAGGTCACGATGCAGGCGCTCGGCTGGAAAGAAGGGGGCAAATACCTGCCGCTCGAGGACGATATTTCGAGCGTCGCGTTCTGGTATCAATCGGAGCCGCACGCCGCGTTCCCGAAACTCCCGAACAAGGAAGGCCTCCAATTCGGTCCGCTCAAGGTCAAAGAAGAGGATTTGAAGAAGTAAAGATCGTTTAGGCATTCGCCAGTAAACAAGCGGTAATTTTATGAATAACGTGTCGCTCATGTCATGCTGAGGTACTCCGAAGCATCTGGTTTCAAGCCGTGCCCGTTTTGCATACCGTGTTGGCTGATCCACCAGATTTCCTTCGAGTACTCAGGACAGGCTTTCACTCCGTGAGTACACTGCGCTCAGAATGACAAAACTTTGCCCGTCAATTTCTGGCGGAAACCTTACTCCATGTATTGCATCGCCGTTCGCCGCGAAATGCGGCCGGCGCGGATCGCTTCCTCGATCGACTGATTAATGGTTCGCATTCCAAGATCGTAATTCGTCTGCATCACGTTGTTGATCTGGTGCGTTTTTTCGTCCCGGATCATCGAGCGAACGCTGGAATTGGCGAGGAGGATTTCCGCGATCAGTGTGCGACCCGAACCGTCGTCGCAGGGAATCAATTGCTGACAAATCGCGTACTGGAGAACCGAAGCGAGTTGGACCCGGACTTGTGCCTGCTGTGCCGCAGGATAGACGCTGATCGCGCGGGAAATCGTCTGGACCGCCGACGAGGTGTGCAGCGTTGCAAAGGTCAGATGTCCGGTCTCCGCGAGGGTCAAAGCGGCGGAAATCGTTTCGCAATCCCGCATTTCTCCGACGACGATCACGTCCGGATCTTCCCGCATCGCCCGGCGCAGCGCTTCCCCGAAGGAGCGGGTGTCGTGCCCGACTTCCCGTTGCGTGACGAACGATTTGAGGCTCTTGTGACGGTATTCGACCGGATCTTCGATCGTGTGAATATGGCAGCCTCGCCGTTGATTGATCGCGTGGACGAGACTTGCGATGGTCGTCGATTTTCCGCTCCCGGTCGAGCCGGTGACCAAAACCAGCCCGGCGCGAAGACGGCAGATGTTTTCCAGAACGCTCGTCGGCAGCCCGAGTTCCCAAAGCTCGAAGAAACGGCTCGGCAGCAGACGCAAAGCGACGGCGTAAGTCCCCTGTTGGCGGTAGGCGTTGATACGGATTCGGTACCCGCCTTCGAAATCGATCGCGGCGTCAAGTTCGCCGGTTTCACGAAGCGAATGGAGCGGCTGTTCGCCGAGCAATTCCGAAAGGAAACCGAGCGTCTGTTCTCCGGTAAGGTTTACGGCGTTTTCCAGGGGAAAAAGTTTTCCGTGAACGCGAAACATCGGCGGATTGTCCGCGGCCAGATGAAGGTCGGATCCTTTCAGTTCGACCAACCTGTTTAGTAAATTTCGAGCGTTTTCCATAGGGTGCGAGTTCGTTAGCGGCGGGGATTGCCCCGCGTTCGTGGAGTGAAACGTGGCGTAAATCCCGCTTCAGTGCGTCCAATCCGGAATATGGAACGTTTCGTTTAAAATTAAAATGATCAAGGAATGACGTCGGTTTCACATTTCTCCCACCAGTCCCACGGAAGCGTGATGTTACGCAGGACGCGGTTGCGGATTTTTTCGTCTTGGTTTTTTTCGGCGACCTCCTTCGTCTGTTTCGGGAAATGAGCGTCGGCGTCACGATCCGTTCGGGGGATTCGCTTCACCGGTCTTCCAGGAGCGATTTCTGCAGTTCGACCAGTTTTTTCATGTAATACGAATCGGCACGGAAGCGTTTTTGGACACGAATTCCTTCGTTGCAGCTTTCCAGAGCGGCTCCATAATCCTCGATTTTCACGTAAAACTCGGCGAGCTTCAGATAATTGTACCCGCCGGGATCAAGGCGAACGGCCTCCCGATAATCGGCGATCGCGGCTTCTTCATTTCCTTCGTTTAGAAAAAAGTCGCCCCGATCAAAAAGGGTTCTCGCAAGCCGGTACGAGGAATAAAGCGATTTTTGTTTTCGCAATATTTCAATCGCGATATCGTAATCCGACAGCGCCGCTTCCTGTTTCCCCAAGACCGCGTATCGACGCCCCCGAAGCACGTAGGCTTCGGCGTATTCCGGGTCAAACCGTATCGCGGTGTCACAGTCGGCGATCGCTTTCCGCTCGGCACGGGAACCCCGAGCCCGCTCATAATACAACACAGGATTGTTCGGATTCCATAGGATCGCCGTATCGTAATCTTCTTGCCGGGCATAATGTTGCGCGACGACGACCTTGTATTGTACGAAAAAATAGAGGACGAAAACAGTCAAAAGCGCACCGCCGTAAACGAAACAGGTTTTCGTCCAGTTTTTCGGAAACGGCCCGATTTCCAAGGCGGACAGTTTCGGCGAATCGCCTTCCGGTTTGTGAAACACGGCGCGAAACGCGGCGATTTTTTTCAAGACTTCCTCGTTTTCCGTTTCATCCGATCCGTGTGTTATTGCTTTGACCGGCTTGAACAGGAGGAAAAACAGCGATACTGTAAAGCCGCTTGCAAAGCCCAGGACAAGCGAGCAAGCCAATATCTGCCCCTGCGTTAAAACGACTTCGCCCGCCAGGGCCATACCCAGATACTGAAATATACCTGTCGAAATGTCGCGGAATTCCACTTGAATCAAAGCGAATGAAATCAAACTGTTTATCAGGAACGAAATCGATAAATGAAGGTAGCACCATCGATTACGTCCCCCGTTGATGAACGCGTAATTTTTGTTGAGCCTGTTGAAAACGAAATTGACCAAGATCAAAAGAGCGAATATCACGGCCAGCGAAATCGGGTTTTCTCTCCAACTGAATTGGCTGACGCTGTATAACAACATGAGCCAGACGGCGACCGAGCAGGTTTTACGAAGAACCCGGCTTTTACCGTAAAGAAAATCGTTCGCCCGTTCCGGATCGAAAATCCATTCCTTTTTCAAAACGGTTCTTTCCAAAATATCGTCGTGAAGCGGCGGGGCGGAAAAATACCCGGCGGCGTCACGGCAAATGCCGAGAAACAAACGCCCCACGCGATAGAAAAAGTATTGATAAATCGAAAAGCCGAAAACGAGGCCGGCAGCGATCAGGACGCCTCGTCCTTGGATGGAACCGTCCCGAAGCGAGAGAATCCCGGCCAGACCGAGAAGCGTTTCCACGAAAAGAACCTGGAAAAACAGCGTTCGAAAAAACGACTTTTCGAGTTTTTCATAAGTGAACGAGTTTCGCGGTTTGCCGGTGGGAATACCGAGGTCTTCCTTGACAAGGATGGTCGTTTGCCGCCATCTCAACCAAAACCAAAAACAGGAGAAACCGCAGATCGAACATCCGAGAAAGAGAGATGCCACGGTTATTAACGCACGGTCGCGAAATCCGAAAATGGTGTCATTCAATCCCGCCGAAATCATCAAAGCCAGGATAAATCCCCAGAAAAACTGGTACGTTCGCAGGATCGTCATCACCAGATAACCGCGACTGCGGAGCGTCGGGGCGTTACAGATACGCGTCCAGAGAAAATTCCCAACGATCCACGGCACCATCAAATTCCACAGCGTGGGAATAATCGTCCCGATCAACGAAAATCCGCCGACTGCTTTTCCCGCAGTTCCCACCGTGGTCGTCGTTCCGACGGTTGCCGCGACGGCATTGGAGCTGCAAGACAGTAAGAACGAACTGGATAATGTCGTCAACACCCCGAGCGTGAACACTTCGCCTGGTGCGCTGTCGCTCAGAATATCGCCAATCATCGTTTCGAGCTTCGACTTGAGCGACTGCCGGGCGCGGACGAGCCGTTGGTTCACGGCGTCAATCGACGAATTCGTCGCGGCGGCGATTTCCCGGACCGACTTTTCGCTGCGATAATAAAGCACGAGCGTTTCCCGATACTGCTCCGGAATCTCGCCGATCGCCGACCAAACCAGCTCGCTTTGCTCCTTCCGCAGCAGTTCCCGAGCCGGGTCCGATTGCGGAGACGCCGCTTGGTCATCGACGATTTCGGTCGGTTTTTCCTGTTTTTTGCGGAACGAGCGGTTCGCGAGATTCCGGGCAATCGTGCAAAGCCAAGGGGCGGGATCGTCCGTGTTTTTCAGGTCAGCGAGCTTGCTCCAGGCGGTGAGAAACGTCTCTTGGGCAAGGTCTTCGGACTTGTGAAAATCGCCGACGACGCTGAACACGACGCCGCTGACGAGCGACTGATACCGCCGCACGACCTGCCCGAACGCCGCCGCATCCCCGCCGCGAGCCTGCTCGATCAAAACCGAAATATCGTCAATAACCGCCGTTTCCATGTGGGATTTCTGGTGAAAAGTGAACTCATTTTACCAAGCGGGCCGGGAAGTTTGAAGTATTCACGGTCCCTGAAAGGGAGAGTCCTTCTCAAGCGGAAATATGACGGATTTTTTTTTATTTTTTTGGTTTTTCTCCTAATGGTATTCGTACCGTCTTACTTAGACTTTCGCCAGAAAATAAGCGGCAAGTTTATGAATAACGTGTCGCTCATGTCATGCTGAGGTACTCCGAAGCATCTGGTTTCAAGCTGTGCCCGTTTTGCCAAGCGTATTGGCCGGATCCACCAGATTCTTCACTCCGTGAGTACACTGCGCTCAGAATGACAAAACTTGTCCGCCAATTTCTGGCGAAGCCTTATTTGACCTTTTCCACGAATTCCACTTGAATCCCAAAAACGGATTTCGCAAGTGAGACGGTACAAGTACTACCGTCCGAGAACGGCAACGTCTTCCGCGCCGAGCCGGAGCGATAAGGAATTCTCTTTCACGGGAATCGTCTCATCGCGAACATACTCTCTCAGGGGAGTGTCGTGAGGAAAAAATTTCTCCTCCAGAATAATTCGCACGGTTTTCTCTTCACGGGAATCGTTGAAAACCGTGAGGTATCGATTCGGGCCGTCTCCGAAGCGTTCGAGACGGATTTTCGGATCGTCGCACTTTGCGTCGGTGATCGGTTCCCAGCCCGCTTCGGCGACCATTTTACACAGCGGCACGTATTTTTTGAACAGCGGACGGTCCCGATTGTACAAATCGGGCTGCGAAAAATAGTGCCCCGTCGAAGCGTCGGCGCTGAAAAAGCCGGGGAACATTCCGTAGGCGAGCGAGCGTTTCATGAATCGCTCCGATAATTCATACGAAAATATCGTGAAGTCGGTATTCATGAGGAAACAGAACGGTTTTTTCCCGCACAGGCTCCGAATGTACAACAAGTCGGCGTCCGACATCGGCCCCCAGGTTCCACCGGGATTCCAATCCGTTTCCGTACCGGCGACATCCAAAAGCGGAACAAGCCAACAGAATTGGTGCGGCGTCGAATTGGCCATCATCAACTTGCCCATGCCGTGAATGTCGCGTTCGATCCCTTCGATGTATTCCTGGACGATCA
>JAVBTU010000206.1:0-6830 GCA_031556015.1 Thermoguttaceae bacterium | reverse complement strand
TTTGATGGTCGTCGTGAAACAAGATGTCAGAAAAAATATTTGCAATGGTTTTCATTTCCCGTCAATACCGGAGACGCGAAAAAATTGAACGGAACGATCAACGTCGTTCTTTTCTCATGCCTCGTCAAAACGGTTTGACGGTATAGGGTTGCGACCAAGCGGACTCCTTGGTCGGCATGTAGCCGGTGGGATCGTCGTAATTGGCGTCCTTGTCGGAAACGACCGTCACGCGAACATAAAGGTCGTCCTCGGCCATTCGATAGGACGCTTCGGTCCCTTCGCTTTCCTGGAAGATTTTTCCGATTTCGTCGGAATAGACCGGGATCTTTCGGGCCGGTTTCTTATCCGCGGCCGGATCGTCGACCGTTTCCGTCGATTGATCGAATCCTTTTTTCGTTCCGTTAAAGCGGATCGTGTACTTGGCGCCGTCGACCGGCTTGACCTTCACGGAAAGCGTTTGGGTCGCTTTGTCGAAATCGAGCGATTCGAACACCACACCGTTGGAACAATAGAAATCCCCCCGGTACATGGAGCGAAGCAACTGTTCCGTTTCCAAGCGTTTGGCCCGGACCATGATCCAGTAATTACCAAGGTCGCGGGTCTTAGGACCGGGCTGCATGTAATTATGCGTGTCGTCCTGTGTGATTCCGTACAACGGCAGTTTACCGTCTTCGATCCGGAAGGAGTTGACGACGTCCCAGAATTTTTCCGGAGTCCAAAACGCCGTATTCGGCTTGAAAACCGGCTGGCAATTGAGCAACTCGAAAAACCGGACTTCGGGAACGTCGATCAGGTCTTGCGGGTAAATATCGAAATAAACCCAACAATTATGGTTCGAGATGAAAAGCGTTTCCCGACCGGTCTCCGCGCCGTATTGCGTAAGGAGGTCGGCGTTGTTGCGAATGCTTTCGGGAACGGTTTTTCCTTTTTGGAACGGGATCGAATCGACGACGTTGATGACGCAGTCGTGGACCTCCCTTCCTTGAATTCCGACGTTTTGTTCGTGTCCGGGAATGACGAGAAATTTTTCCGGAACGCTCAGCTTTTCGATAAACTCGTCGAATGTTTTCAGGCGGACCAGTGTTTTATCGCCGTCTTGTTTCGTTTCGACCCAGTCTTTTTCATAACGTTCAAGATACTGGTCGAGAAGTTTTTGTGTGACATTTCCTTTCCCGATCTCTTTCCAGTTGTCCGGTTTCACCTGCATCACGGTATGATCGGTGAGTGAAACGAAATGGTATCCGCGATCCTTGTACCAATCGATGGCTTGCTCGGGAAATACGTTGCCGTCAGACCAGAAGGAGTGCATGTGAAGGTTGCCTTTATACCACTGTTGCGCCGGCAGTACTCGCGTCAGACTGAAAAATACGGACAGGATCAAGCACGACAAAATAAGCGTTCTGTTTTTCATGAGGATCGGTCTTTCGGGAAAAAAGGTTTGTGCAACATTCGAAACGCCCCAAGTGTTATGCACATGATACCTTTTCCCGTCTTTTCATGCAATCCAGCGGATGCGTCAAGCAAGAGAACTGCAAAGTCTTGAAAAAAGCGTGCGGAGACGCAAAGACGCGGAGTTTGAAAGCAGAACAGGCAATACAAACAAATTGGATGATTAATTTTGGAGAAGTTTTGGTCAAGAACCTCCGCGCCTTTGTGTCTCCGCGCGAAAAAAATGGACTTTGCATTTCTCTTGATGCGTCAAGGCGTCAAGGGTGCGCACAAGAATGGTTGAGGAACAGGCGAACTTCCCCCGACGGGGCGAAACGTAACCACCCGCCGGTGTCAACCGGCCGACGGCGACAGCCCCAAACGAAAACCGCCCCGAATTGTACTCGTGACGCCTTCGTCTGCGTCACTCGCATAACGGAGACCTTCGACCGAATCGACTTTCGAAACCGTCTCCGTCTCTCCTCACTTCTCTCACGGCTCGAAACTGCCGGACGTGATATTGAGCAGTTGCTCTTCGAGATAGTCCGACAAGCGTTCGGCGAAGAGGACTTCGTCGGTCTTCTCGAAACGGGGAAGAAGTCGTTTGATTTCCGACGCCGCTTTCAGTTCGACGAGCGAACCGCCTTTTTCCAAAGCGTTCATGAAACGGAGCGCCTGCGCTTTGGGCCGAAGGAACGCACAAATTTTCGCGTCGCGTCCGAGAAAGTGAACCGCTTCCCGGAGCGTGATGCTTCGCAGGGTCAGCGTCGTCGTCTTGTTTCCGTATTCGTCATAATCGTCCTGCTCGATATCGTACGCTTCCGCGGTCCGGCGAAGAAATTCGGCGATGGAGTCCTCGCGGTGCAGCTCCTCCTGATACGCCGCTTCGATCAAGCCCCGGCCGTCCGTCCAACGGACCTGGTACATGTCATCATTAAGAATCCGAACGAAAATGCCCGGATTTTCCAAGTTTTCACGATTGGTCGACATGGTATTGCTCCTTTGTACCTTATCAATGTGAACGCCGCCAAATCAGAGAAAGCGAAGCAACAGATCGCAAACCTTCCAAAATTCGGTCAGCTCGAACCCGCCAAAAATTGCGTCATAAATTACGGTTGAAATAGTGTAACGGTCCAAAGCCGAAAGGGATGACGTGGATATTTTAAAAAAACGCTCATACTCGCCTTCCGACACACTAGCAATTTTACACCAATCACTGTGTCGCGTCTACCATATTCGGAAATTTTTCCCTGATTATTTGGCTTTTTCCTGTAAAAAGGTGAAACAAACCGGAGAAAAACCGGAAAATAGGGCGACTTTGCGGTTTAAGCTAATTTTAACGGCGGTTACAGTCGATGTTTGAAAGAAGAGATGCTTCCTTTTATCGAAACAGTCGCTCCATTACCCGCGATATCAGTTTCCGTTTTTCCCGACGAAAATGCGAACTCTATTCCCTTTACCAGGATCCGTACTTCGGCAATCCCGCTGCGTTCACGCGGCGGCCGTCCTGATTTTACTTGCGCTGAGCGGTTGTTGCATCGAATGTAAGGATAAGCCCGGGGTCGTGCTTCGCGGCGATTGGTCGGTGGAACTGAATCGGTCGCGGGCGATCGAACGGGTTTCCGAGTGGGTCCCTTGCGATCCGGGCGAAGATTCGTCCGGTGGACGGAGAAAGAAAAGAAAGGACAAACACCACGCCCCTTGCGGAAAATGGGGGTGTTTACGATGCGCTCTTGGCCCGAGTACCGGTGATGAGGATCTGGATTCGGAAGAAGGAGAAGAGAAACAGGAAAACAAGTCTCTCACGGTCACGGCCCCTCAATACATGGGACAATATCCCTATCTCGCCCTTCCGGGAATGCCTCTGCCGGGTATCAGTCCGTTCTACGCCGGCGCTCCCGGATTCGGCGGACCGATGGGCGGTTTTATGCCGCAACCGATTCCGGTGGTGAACCCGCGAACCGGTCAGCAACATCTGATGGTTCCGGTTTTGCCGGGCCAGCCGGGAGTGTTGATGCTCCACGCCCAAAACGGGCAACCGGTCATGGTCAACCCGACCGCTCCGGTTCCATCACCATTTGCCGCTCCGCTTGCCGGCGGACCGGGGTACGGCAATTACGCCCATCCGCAACTCAATCCGGCGTTGGCAATGCAACAGCAGGCAATGCAGCAACCCGGAATGATCGGGACGGGCCTTCCTCCTTACGGAATGCAGCCGCCTTACGGGAATCCCGGGCTTGCTCCCACGACTCCTCCTTGGGGCGCCGCGATGGTCGATCCGGCGACGGGCCAATTGGTTCCGAATCCGAACGCCAATCCCGGCGGAATGTACGCGCAAAATTCGATGGGAGGACCGCTTCCGCCCAACGAAGCCGGACCCGACGGAGAGAAAGCCGCCTCGAAAGACGGTTTACGTTCCCAAATGCCGACGCCTCGATTCCATCCGGTTCCGACACAGCCGGTCTTCCAGCGAACCGAAGGACTCGCGACGACGAAAGAAGCGGAAGAGGAGCAGCGTTTGAAACAATTGAAACTGGAAAGAGCGCTCGGCATGAAAGTTCCGGACGGGGCGAAGATCGCGCCTAATGGTGTCAATCAACAGATTCTTCAAACCGGTGCTTCGAGCAGCCTGAAAGGAGGTGGTCCGGTCAACGGCTCCCCTTTTTCCTCTATCAATGGGATCCTGGGACTCAGCGATGACGAGACCGTGAAAGGCCGTCGTCCGTCCGATTCTCCGGAAAAGAACTACCGCGCCAATCAGCAGTCGCAGTTGCTCGCACAAAAAGCGCAGATTCTCGAACTGCAAAAGGAGCTCCAGAAATCGCGGAGCGGCGTACCGTCGAATGCGCTTGCGATCCCACCGGAAGAGCAAAAACAAATCTGGTCACAATTACTCGACGGTTCCGAATCGGTTTCCGCCGAAACCGTTTCTCGTCGGGAACTCGACGAAATACCGGGCTCTGCTCGCGAGAAATCACGTTTGACACCGTCTCAAAGCGCACCGCCGCAGCCGCTAAAAACGCCGAAGAGTAAGATTCCGTCGATTTCCCTGTCTTCGTTTTCTCCGGCGGGCCTGCTCGCTCCTTCCCAGGACGCCGAAAACGCGGCAAGGGTCGCCAGGCAAACGGCTGCGCAGACTCCCGCGAAACAGAGTGTCAATCCGTTGAAAGTCGCTTCAAGGATGATCCCCTCCTGGTCGACGCCGAAGCCGCAACCCGGTTCGAGAGTTCCGGCTTCCGCTCCGCATGTCCATCGCGTCGCCGGAGCCGTTCCGAAACCGACTCCGGACGAAAATCAAGCGGCAGCCGGAAACGAACCGAATCCGATCCGGCAGGTTTCGCGAGCCGCCGCATTTGATGCGACACCATTGGACGCGATCTCGACGGAAACGCTCTTCGAGGAAGAAGACGGCGAGTCGATTGATCCCGACGAAATGGAAGAAGATGAGGAGGCGGAAGAGGCGGAGCTTCCTCCACTCATACAGGGCATCCGGCTCGAACCACGGGAAATCGTGCAAATTCAACTCCAGGAAGAGCCGTCGCCGATGCGTCCCTCGGCCCACGGCCCGCGGCGCAGTGCGCCGGTTCCGGGAGCAAAACCAGCCGCGGTTCACAGACCCGGGCCGGTTCCGTCCCGTTCTTTTTCAAAAATTCCCGTGCTGAATTCTTACGGAAAAAAGTAAGCCCCCACATGTAGTAGTTCGTCGTTTCGGCCTCCTTATTTCCAATTCGCAAGCACGATCACGAGCAGCATCAAGATGACGGCGACCAGGGGGATGAACAGATTCCAATTCAACCCTTCCGGTTCTGGTTCTTGCGTCGGTATTTCGCCGAGCAGCGCAGGTGGGACCTGAATTCGCAGGACGTCGCCGGTACTCGGGAAGTGGACGAACGCGTATTCCCGACCGGACTCGACCAACGGATGCGGATCGTCGGGCCGTTGGAACGCACCTTCCTCGACCGGCTCTGCGGCGACGGGCGTTTCCGCAAGGGAAGCCGACCACGGCGCCAGGAGCCGGACGATTTCGAGCGGCGAACCGATCCGTTCTCCGGGATCACGGGCCATCATGGAACCGATCAGCGTCGCGACTTCCCGGGGAAGCGATTGACGGAACATCCTCGGGTCGGGCGGCTCCTGTTGCAGGTGTGCGAGAATCTTTTGATGTGCATCCCCCGTCGGGAACGGGACGATTCCGGTAATCGCGTGGTAAAACGTACAGCCGAGCGAATAAATATCCCATAATTCGTTCGGCTCCTCGGGCCGGATCACCTGATCCGGGGCGAGATAGTCGGCGGTCCCGGCGATTTTTCGTTTCATCCCGGTTTCCCGATTCGCGAACTCGGGTCGGTTCCCGTTGCCGTTTTCTTGCGGTTGCCGGTCGATTTCCTCGATGCTCCGTGAGACGATCGCGTTGTCTTCGGCGGTGATTTTCGCACGAAGATGAACGGCCAACCCGAAATCGGCGAGTTTGGCGTTTCCGGCGGCGCTTAAGAGGATGTTCGACGGCTTGATGTCGCGATGAACGATATTTCGGGAGCGAAGATATTCGATCGCTTCGGCGATTTCGGCGACGATCCGGGCGGCGTGGTCGAGCGGAATCCGTTCCCCAGCGCGAATCGCCTGCCGCAACGTCCCGCCGTCGATGTATTCGTGGACCATGAAATGCACGCTCCCGTCGAATCCGGAGTCGAGCAGCCGCACGATGTTCGGGTGTTCGAGCCCGTACTGAATTTTGATTTCGTGCAGAAACCGTTCGACCAGTTCCGGCGTCGCCTTCGCGGCAGGCAGAACCTTCACGGCGAACATCGGCCGCTCTTCCCCGGCGAGCGGCAGACTCTTTTCATAAGCGGCGTGCTTGGCGAGGAAAACCATTCCGTATCCGCCCTGCCCGAGGGAATTGACGATCTGGTATTCGCCGAGCGCGAAACGCAACCGCCCGCTGAGCATTTGCGAAATCTGCCAAGCGTTCAAAATTTGCCGTTTAATCAATTCTTCGGCAAAAGCGTAATCGAGCGGGCTCCAGGATTTCGTTTCACCGGCGCCGAACGGAACCGCGGGAGCGGCATGTTGTTTTTTCGGGAGGGTTCGCTGAACCTCTTCGAGAACCTCTTCCAACGCGTCCCGCTCGACCAGGCCGCTGCTGAGAACATGTTCGAAAAAAGAGGGGAAAACCATGAATGTGAAATGTAGGCTTCTGCCGGAAGTAATATGCCGCGATCCCCTCTCAATATATCAACACAAAATCTTTATCGCAACCAATTTCGAATGGAGGCAAGCAGGTGTGGAGCTTCGACCGGTTTGCCGCAAAAAGCGTCCATTCCGGCTGCCAAACACGCCTCCTTGTCCCCCTTCATGGCGTTAGCGGTCAATGCGATGATCGGTATGCGTCCGGAGTGTCCCGG
>JAVBTU010000317.1:0-3498 GCA_031556015.1 Thermoguttaceae bacterium | reverse complement strand
CGGTCCGTCGAATTTCCCGATTTCACCAAGGGAGCGTGGAAAACACGCAAACCGTATTTCGCGCTCGATCAAGGCGTCAAGACACAATAACTTAACACCGGAAGGAATTCCATGAAAACGAACAAACTTACCTCACGACGGGATTTTTTGAAGACGAGTACGGCGATCGGTGTCACGGCGCTCGGCATGACCGCAGCGGCCCGTGTTCACGCCGCCGGGTCCGACACGATGAAGATCGGGCTGGTCGGCTGCGGCGGGCGGGGATGCGGCGCCGCGATCAACGCGTTTGAAGCGGTCCCGAACGTGAAACTGGTCGCCATGGCGGATACCTTCGACGACCGGGCCAAGAACTCCCGTGACGCCTTGAAAAACGAATATCCGGAGCGTGTCGACGTACCTGACGACCGCTGTTTTTCAGGTCTGGACGGTTATAAAGGCGTCATTGAAAATTCCGACGTCGTGTTGGTCGCCTGTGCCTCGCGGTTTCATCCGTTTTATACCCAGGAGGTCGTTCGGGCGAAGAAGCATCTTTTCGTCGAGAAACCGCACGCATTGGACGCCGCCGGAATTAAAATCGTACAAGAGGCCGCCGAGCTCGCGGAAAAGAACGGGACGGCGATCGTTTCCGGGCTTTGTTACCGTTACGATACGCTCCGTCGGGAAGCGTTTCGCCGGATCGCCGACGGAGAAATCGGGGACATCGTTTCCGTTCAATGCGACTACATTCGCACCCCGTACAGTCTCGTCGAACGCCGGGAGGAATGGACGGAAACCGAATACCAATTCCGCAACTGGTATCACTTCATCTGGCTCGCCGGAGACGAGATCCTTCAATCGTTATTGCACAACATCGATTCCGTGATGACCGCGTTCGGGGACGCGACGCCTGTCAGTGCTTACGGTGTCGGCGGACGTGCGTCGATGTTCATTCCCACGATGGGGGATATGTTCGACCACAGCGCGATCGTCCTCGATTTCGCCGAGGGAAAAAAGATTTACGGCATGACCCGGACCGCGACGCATTGTTTCAACTCGAACAAAGACGTGCTGCATGGCACCAAGGGGCGGTGTCATTTCAACGCGACCGGTACGCCGTACTTCACCGATTTGAAAGGCGGCAAAACCTGGACGGCCGGACCGCGACAACGGGACATGTACGTGCAGGAGCAATACGAGCTGTTCACGTCGATCGCCGACGGCAAACCGATCAACGACGGACGACGCATGGCCCGGACCACCATGGCCGGAGTCATGGGATTCATGGCGTGCTTGAGCGGACAAGAGGTTACGTGGGATCAAGCGGTTGCCGCCGGCGCCGTTTACGGACCCGCCGAATCCGACATTTCCCTTCAAATGACGCCACCCATTACGCCGGGACCGGACGGCCTGTACATGCCGCCCCGACCGGGACAAAACTCGTGACAAATCCCCGTTCCTAACAAAGGAGATCATTCTCATGCGCACGTTATTTTATGGTGTTCTGATATGTTCGATGACATCTTTGGCGTTTGCCGCAGCGAACGACGAACATTCCGATCGTCTTCAGCGCGACTGGCTCAGGCAAGCCTCATTACGTTACTCGGCGGAAACGGGCCCGGTGACTTGCGAAGAAGACGCCTCGGGCGCCGTCGACGGTGTCATCGATGGAAAGTGGGGGTTCCATACCGCCGTCGAACGTGATCCCTTTTGGCAAGTCGATCTCGGGGAAACCGTGACCTTCGGTCGGATCGTCCTCTATAACCGTTGCGACGTCGGTCCGGAGCGATGCCGCGATTTGACCGCGACGATTTCCGACGACGGCGAACATTGGCAAGTCGTCTGGAACAACGACGGCGTGGTGTTTTACGGTGCGACCGATGCGGCGCCCCGCGTCGCGGACTTCTCCGATAATCCGGTTCGCGGACGGTATTTGCGTTTGACCGTACCGGGCGAAAACTGTTTTCATTTGGATGAAGTGCAGGTTTTCCCCGCAGGGAGTGACACCAACATCGCTCTCGGGAAAAAGGCGACGCAAAGCAGCGTTTGCGAATGGTCGGTCCGCCATGAAGAGCCCGACGAATTTTCCCCGGCGGCATTTCAAACCGTGCTGTCGGGTGGTCGCGGACTGGCCGAACACTTGAACCGATCCGGAATTGACACCACCGCGGCCGTTGCCGCAATGGACCGCCTGGAACAAACCCCCATCTCGAAAACTTCATATTTCTCTCTGCGGGGCGTCATTCGAGAGATGGCGTTACGTAATCCGGTGCTGGATTTCGACACGATCCTTTTCGCGAAGACGTCGCCGTCGATGTTCCCGCACATGTCGGACCAATGCCTGAGTTTCTGGCACCGCGGCGGCGGGGCGCTGTGCCTTTTGAAAAACATCAAGTCCGGTACGCCGGAACTCGTTTGCCTGACCGACGGTTGGAAAAACGGGACCTTTTTTCGACCCGAATTGTCATACGACGGAAAAAAAGTGCTCTTCGCCTACGCCGTGTACGATCCGGCCGTCGCGGAACTTCCCGACAAGGTCGACAAAGACAACATCGCCGAAGAAAATTTCTTTCACCTGTTCGAGATGGAAATCGCGACGGGAAAGACGCGACAATTGACGTTCGGAAAATACGACGACTTCGACGGACGCTACCTGCCCGACGGTGAGATCCTTTTTCTGTCCACTCGTAAAGGAACCGCGATTCAAACGGGAACACTCGACCCGCAAACCATGAACGAAAATGATTTCCCGAACAGTTACGTGCGTTGCGGCGGCGACCATTTCCGGCCCGTCGTCGTGTACACTCTGCACACCCTCGACGCCGACGGACAGAATATGCGGCAGATTTCCGCGTTCGAGAATTTCGAATGGACGCCGAGTCTGATGAACGACGGACGAATCACGTACACCCGTTGGGACTACATCGATCGTTACGCCGGCCATTTCGTCAGCATTTGGGGAAAGAATCCGGATGGCACCAAACCGACGTTGATTTACGGCAATTACACGATTTTTCTGGACATCATCATGGAGCCGCGCGCGATTCCGGGATCGTCGAAGCTCGTGTTCGTCGGCGGGGCTCACCATTCGACCTTCGGCGGGTCGTTGGCACTGCTGGACCGGAATATCGGGACCGAGGGGGAAGCGCCGATCGAGCGCATCACGCCGGAAGTCGTGTTCCCGGAAACCGAAGGGAATCCGTCGCACTATTACGCGCATCCGTGCCCGCTTTCGGAAGAGTTTTATCTGGTCAGTTGGAGCGACCGGATGCTCCCGCCGCACGGTTATATTCCGGACGAACAGTGGAATCCGTCGAACAGCATGGGAAGTAACTAGTCTTTGCGTATTTTGGGGGGCGGTTTTTTGGTGCCGCTGAGCGACGCGGCTACGAGAAGATTCGTGAGCCAACAGTCGCTATACCTTTTATTGTTCAACCGCTCCGCCGGACAAACCGCTCCCTCGTTTTCTGCAACCGCTTCCGGAGACCAAGGCCAGTAATTGTGCAAAATCGCCCAAGCACG
>JAVBTU010000109.1:0-6140 GCA_031556015.1 Thermoguttaceae bacterium | reverse complement strand
CTCTTGGGGATTTTCCGAAAAAGGACAGTCGGCCAGTGGGAGTTTTGGTGTGGTGTTTTCGATATTTGAGTAGAACATAATCCGGGCAGTTGACTCAAAGAGCAACATTTCCCCCTATAAACGGAGGGCCAATTGCTCTTTCTTTATTCACATTGAATTGTTATCATCCGCGAAAATCCCGCGATCTTGCGCCGGCACCTGCGCGGTGTGCGGGGGAAACTGGAGAGTATAAATGCCTTTGAAAATATTGTTTGCGGACGACGAACGGTCGCTTCAGGAACTGATGCGTTGCGAAATTCCCGGGATGGGGCACACGGTCGCCGTCTGTCCCGACGGAACGACCGCGATTGCCGCGTTGGAAAAGGATTCGTTCGACTGCCTGCTCGTCGATCTCGACATGCCCGGCGCGACCGGCTTGGAAGTGATCGCGGAAGCGAAAGAACGCTGTCCCGACGCCGAATCGGTCATCCTTACCGGAAAAGGAACCCTGCCGACCGCGATCACGGCATTACGACAAGGAGTGTTCGACTATTTGACCAAACCGTGTACTCTCGCGGAAATCGAGCGGGTTCTCCACCGAATCGAGGAAAAACGTGAACTGACCCGCAAATACCTTGCCGTGAAAAGTCAACTTCAGCGGATCGAAGGGACGCGGCAACTGATCGGCTCGTCCCCGCCGATGAAAGAGGTGCAACGGCTGATCGACCGGATCGCGCCGACCGAATCGACCGTCGTGATTCTCGGCGAAACCGGGACCGGAAAGGAACTGGTCGCCCGGGCGATCCACGACCGCAGCGCCCGGCTTGAAAAGCCGTTCGTCGCGGTCAACTGCGGCGCTTTGCCGGAAAATCTGATCGAAAGCGAACTGTTCGGACATCGCAAAGGAAGTTTCACCGGCGCCGACGAACATCGGACCGGCCTGTTCCAGGTCGCCGACGGCGGCACGCTCTTTCTCGACGAAATCGGCGAGCTTCCCAAGGGAGTCCAAGCGAAACTGCTGCGATTCCTCGAATGCGGCGAAGTTCGGAAAATCGGTGAAAACACGTCGACCGTGTCCAACGTCCGCGTCGTTTGCGCAACGCTGCGCAATCTGGAATCGATGGTTCACACCGGCGAATTCCGGGAAGACCTCTGGTTCCGTATCAATACGTTTGAGATCGCGCTGCCGCCGCTTCGGGATCGGTTGGACGACCTTCCGGAGCTGATTCTTTACCTTGCCCGACGGTACCAAGGCGGTTCGGGAATTCGCAAAGGCGAGGATTTATTCACGCAAGATGCGTTCGCGTTATTGCATAATTATTCTTGGCCCGGCAATGTACGGCAATTGGCCAACACGATCGAACACGCTCTGATTCTCACGGACCGAATTCCGATCGGACCGGAATCGCTCCCGCAGCAGATCCGGATCGGCGATTCGCGGTCGTTGGTTCCCGAGCGGGAAAAAATTCTCGAAAAACGTCCAGAGCGACCGATTTCCAAGCCGAAAGCTCCGATCACCCCGGCGCCGGAGTCGGGCCCGATTGCCGAACTCCTTTCGTTCGATCCGGACATCGCGGCGGGAAAAACGCTTCGGGACCTGGAAATGGACGCGATTCAATCCTCGTTGCACCGCAACGACGGCAATAAAGCGAAAACCGCCGACGAGCTTGGAATCAGCTTGAAAACGCTTTACAACAAGCTTAACCAAACATTCGACGGAAAAAAAACCGGATAGTAAAGAGCCGCATGGGAAGCGAAGCGTAACTTGCGGAACATCGAATGGTGGTCCGCTCGTTACGTTTGAGCCCGAATGCGGCTCCTTTTTGTTTAAAAGAGGCATGGTATACTAAGGATCGTATTTTTTACGTTCCACTCCCTATTGACGTGTGTGTCATGCCCATTCTCAAGCTCGGAATTCCTGCCGGTAGTCTTCAGGAAGCGACCGTCGAACTATTCCGTAAAAGCGGTTATAATATCTCCGTCCAATCGCGAAGCTATGTGCCGACGATCGACGATGAGGAAATCGAGTGCCTGCTCATCCGCGCCCAGGAAATGGCCCGGTATGTTGCCAACGGGGCGCTCGACTGCGGTCTGACCGGACATGATTGGGTCGTGGAAACCCAAGCGGACGTCTTGGAAGTCGCGGAACTGCGGTTCTCGAAAGTTTCGCGCCGCCCCGTGAAGTGGGTACTCTGCGTTCCGGAAGATTCGCCCGTTCAAACGGTCAAGGACCTGCAAGGAAAACGAATCGCGACCGAAGCCGTCGGCTTGACGCAGCAATTTCTCAAGGATAACGGTGTCGAAGCGAAAGTCGAGTTTTCCTGGGGCGCGACGGAAGTCAAGGCGCCGAAACTGGCCGACGCGATCGTCGAAGTGACCGAAACCGGCAGTTCGCTTAGGGCCAATAAACTTCGGATCGTTGCGGAAATATTGCAAAGCACCACGCGGTTTATCGTCAACAAACAGGCTTACAACGATCCGTGTAAAAAATAAAAAATCGACGACATGGTCCTCATGCTCCAAGCGACCATGGCCGCCGAGGGAATGGCCGGACTATTGATGAACGTTCCGAAAAACTGTCTGGACGCAGTCCTTTCGCTCCTGCCCGCCCTGCAAAAGCCGACGGTTTCTTCCCTGTCCGACCCGGACTGGGTCGATGTGTCGACGATCATCCAGGAAACGACCGTACGAAACCTGATCCCGCAGCTCCGCAAGGCGGGAGCCAGGGGAATCGTCGAGTTTCCGATCTCGAAAATTATCGATTGAAGAGCGTTCCCGTCAGCGCCGGGGCTTGCCCCGGGCTGGACTGTAGCAACGGCGAAACATGGAGCAATTCCCGTCGCTTTACAGTAACCCGTCATAATGGTCTTTTCTCTTTCGACCGGTACTCCGCGTGTTCGGGGTCTTGAGCGGTTAAAAGCAGTGCAAAAAAGACCGACTCTTGACGGTGCGGAGTATAACGTCGAAATATAGTCAATTTGGGCTGTTTAAGCGATCTTGCGGATAAATACTTTTTTGCCGGATGCAACTCGCCGATAAAGTCGGTGAAAGCGTCGTTTTCGTCGAACGGTTTTCCTGTGTTTCTTGAGAACTCGTCGGCGTTGCTTTGTGAACATGGATCGATACGGAACCTTTCAAATGAGACACAGGCTTCAATTTCTTTTGTTCGCGGTCGCGATTCTCTTCGGCTTGGCGTCGGGGCGTGCTTCCGCCTTGGAAGCGGACCGGATTTATCCCGATTCGACCAAAGCCTTTTTTTCCATCAGCAACGCGGACCAGCTTGCGGACCAATGGAAAGAAACGCAACTCGGTATTCTCATGCAGCAGCCGGAAATGAAGGAATTCTGGGTGGACCTGCGGCAGCAGTTGGGTAAACGACTTTCCAATCGACTCGGATTGACGTTGGACGACATGCGACTGGTCCCTTCCGGCGAGGTTGCCGGCGGAATGGTCGCGCCGGTCGGACAGACGCCGGGCTTCATCCTTTTGATGGACGTGTCCGGACGAATCGCCGAAACGGAAACCTTCCTGAAAAGCCTCGAGCAGAAATTCGAGCAGAAAAAAGCGACGAAATCGACGCTCCAAATTGCGGGAGAAACGGCTTCGGTCTTCACGTTCGCAAGTAGCGAAGAGGATTTGTTTGAGCGCAGAGCCGTTTATCTGCTCACGAACGACCACCTCCTCATTTCAGACCAGATTTACCTGATCGAAACGATTGCCAAACGAATCAAAGGGGATCGAAGCAATTCCCTCGCGGACGTGCCGGCTTACATCGACGTGATGAAACGATGTGCCGACGATCTGAAGGAAAACGACGACGAACCGGTGATCCGCTGGTACGTTCAACCGCTCGAACTGGGGGAAGCGATCCGGTCGATCGCGAATCTGACCGAAAAACGAAAAGCGAAAAACTCCCCGTTCAAAATGCTCGCCGAAGTCGGTTTCGACGCGATTCTCGGAATCGGCGGAACGGTCGACCTGAAGGCCGGTGATCTGGAAATCGTGCATCGCACGTATGTTTTCGCTCCGAAACCGTATCGGGATTCGATGAAAATGCTCGCGTTTCCCAACAAAACCGAGTTCGATCCTCCGAGTTGGATTCCGGAAGACATTGCCGGAAAAACGACGCTTTACATCGAGCCGCTGGAAATGTTCGACAATTTCGGCCCGCTCTTCGACACCTTATTCATTCAGGGAGACAGCAGTAGTTGGGAATATATCGTCGAGAGTATGAAAGACGACCCGTACGGCTTGCAAATCGACATTCGTGAAGAGCTGGTTATGCTTCTCGGACAGGGGCTTATGTTCTTCACGCAATATTCCAAGCCGATCACGACGGACAGCGAAAATCTTTTCTTCGCGATTGCGATCAAGGAAGGCAAAACGGCCGAGGTACAACAAGCGCTCGGCAAACTGATTCCGGAAGAGGATCCCGACTTCGAACGACGCATGTTCCAGGACTACATGATTTGGCAGAAGCGGGATCAAATGGAGATCCAACGCATGCCGGTCACTGTCGGTGGAAAGATACCGCCGATACCGGGTACGAAACCCAACCCCGGTAAAATCGAACTGGAAGAGGCAAAGGAGGAGCAATTTTTCCCGAAGGGGGCGGTGACCGTGGCGTTCGACCATATTCTCTTCTCCAGCAATGTCGATTTTCTGGAACGGATTTTGACCCGAACCGCGGAAACGGGCGGCGATTTGGAAAAGACCGAGGATTATAAAGTTGTGTTACAGGAATTCCAGTCGAGTGAGTTGGGACAAAAACCGCGATTTTTGCAATCGTTTTCCCGTTCTGCCGAAGCGGTGCGACCGACATACGAAATGATCCGACAGGGAAAAATGCCGCAATCGAAATCGGTTCTCGCGCAGGTGTTGAATCTGCTGTTGACACCTCCCGACATGGACGAAGGGGTGCGACCGACGCGGATCGACGGGAGCAAAATGCCGGAGTTCGAAACGATTCAGCAGTATTTCGGCCCGTCGGGTTTGTTGGGTACTGCGGAAGAGAGCGGATGGTTTTTCAAAGGTTTTTCCTTAAAACAACCTTGATCCTCGTCAGATCGCTTGAAAAAAATATTTTCCGGCCCACCCTTGATAAAACAGGAGAAACACCTAAAATTCCCGTGTTGGCTTTTTCGGTTCCGAATACCGATTCCTTGGGGACGTAGCTCAATTGGTTAGAGTACTGGACTGTCGATCCAGTGGTTGCGGGTTCGAGTCCCGTCGTCCTCGTTGCAGGGAAAATTCTTTTGCGTTAAAAGGGTTGATTTTGGTAAACACTGCAACGGGGGAAACCAAACGGTTGCCCCTATTTTTTTTCTGCCGATTCTGCAAATAATCGTGGAGGGGTCTGGCTTCGATTCTGGTCGACGGTTTGCTTTCCCCTACTCTTTTCTCAATTCTCCCTTTTCCTCGCGCGTACACCCGCTCTGGTTGCGATTTTTTTTTGCGGTGCTCTTGGATTTGACAATACAAGCACGGAACTCGTACTTTCCAACCGCATTTTTCGCATCTTTTGGGGATTTGCGTAAAATCGGAGAAATAGGTAATCTCCTCGTCGGCGTCCCTCTGTCGCTCCCTCAACTCGAACCCACGCTTGCGGTAATTCTGTACCGTCGATCGGCATATCCCTAACCTTGACGCCACCTTTCTTTCGCTCAGGCCGCTCAGCAGAAGTCTTTCCGCCTCCATCAAAATCTCGATCGTGATTCGCACTCCCACTCCTTTCCGCTCGCTCGGCCGAACGGACGTTTGGGACTGCGGTGTAGGTGTTGTCACGCCAGGGAGTCGCCTGGAACAGGATTTCCGGTTTCGACGATTCCCCCGCCGCGAATTGCGGAGCCTCGTTGTGGAATTCCTTGCTCCCATTGCTTCCATTGTTGGCATCATAGCCGCCGGTATTGTTGGCATTGCTGCAATCGGATTATGCGTCGATGGTATTACAGAGGGAGTAGACTTCTATCTCCCTACCGTTTCCGCTTTTGTCTTTACGGACCGAGAGAACGCCTTTGGCAACCAAGTCGTCCAAAATCTCCTTCAACCTTGCCGATCCCCCGGCTTGGTTGTGGAATTCGGCAATGGAGCGTTTGATCGTTTGGAGTGTGGTACTCCCACCTTCACGTTCGATAATGGAAAGAATTTTGTCCGTATAAACG
>JAVBTU010000554.1:0-5411 GCA_031556015.1 Thermoguttaceae bacterium | reverse complement strand
ATTTGCAGGGCGGCGAGAATCCGCTGAATCCCGAACGATTTCGCCGTTTCCCGGAGTTCGTCGAATCGGCTCGGGGCGCTGAACAACAGCAGTTTCGCGTCGGCGCCCCCGGAAACGACCATCAGATCGCGAAAGACGCCGAGCATCTGTTCGATCAGGATCCCGTAATCGACCCCTTCGCCGGCGGATTGGTCGAGCTCGGCGAAAATCGATTTCGTATCCCCTTGAAGCATGGACTGGAGTAGTCGGAAAATCCGTTGATCGTCGGCGGTTCCGAGCATTTCGTGAACGTCCGACAGTTGGATATGCTCCGGCGCGAAGGAGAGAAGCTGCTCCAGAAGCGATTGCGCGTCCCGCATGGAACCGGCGGCGCGGCGGGCGAGCAATTCAAAGACCCCTTCGTCGACGGGCACCTTTTCGGCGATCGCGATCTGCGCCAGCTTTTCGGAGATGGAAGTCGCGTCGATCCCGGCGAAATCGTACCGTTGACACCGCGACAGGATCGTGATCGGGATCTTGTTCGCTTCGGTTGTACAGAAAATGAATTTGACGTGCGCCGGCGGTTCCTCAAGCGTTTTCAGGAGCGCGTTGAACGCTTCCCGGGTCAGCATGTGCACTTCGTCGATGATATAGATCTTAAACGTCGAACGACTCGGTTTGATCGACGCGTTTTGCCGCAACTGCCGGATTTCGTCGATTCCGCGATTGCTCGCCCCGTCGATTTCCAGTACGTCGACGTCGTCGCCGACGGAGATGTGTTCACATGCGTCGCATTGGTTGCACGGCGTCGGCGTCGGGCCGTGAACGCAGTTGAGCGACTTGGCGAAAATCCGCGCGGTCGACGTCTTGCCGACTCCGCGCGCACCGGTAAACAGATAAGCGTGCCCGATCCGGTGGGTCGCGATCGCGTTGGAAAGCGCTTGCGAAACGTGGTGTTGCCCCACGAGTTCGCCGAATCCCTGCGGTCGATACCTCCGGGCAACGACCTGATATCCTTGGTGTTCTTCAGTCATAAAATAAAAGAGCCGCATACGAAGCGAAGCGCAGTTTGCGGAACAGTGAAAAGTAGACCTCTCGCTGTTCCGCAAGTTACGCTGCGCTTCACATGCGGCTCTTTGGGAATGAATTATTTTTCAAAAACTTTAATATTCCGGAACGCGACGCCGCCGTGGTTGCCTTGGAACATGAGCGGTCCTTTCGGGCATTCCTTTCCGGTGATACCGCCGGGAGTCTGCTCCTTCATTTCGACGTCTTCCTGAACGACTTTGCCGTTGAGCGTGATTTTCACGAACTTGGCGTTCTGGATTTTCTTGCCGTCGGCGTCGAACTTCGGCGCTTTGAAATCGATCACGATATGCTGCCACTGCCCCGGCGGGAGCGACGCGTTGACTTTCGGCGGAGCGGCTCCGTAAAGAGCGCCGACGTCCCCTTGTGTCATTTTCTCACGTCCCCAACTGTCCAGAACCTGAACTTCGTATTCTCCCATCAGGTAGATTCCGCTATTGGAATCCTTCGAGACCATGAATTCCAAATCGACGACGCAATCGCCGAATTTCTGTTCGCAGTAGAAATCGACGCCGCCACGGGGCTCTTGCGTCCAATTCCATTCGACGAGATTGATCAGGTCGCCCTCCAGGAATTTTCCGTCTTTTTTCTCCAGGGGACGGGCAATCATGCCTCTTTCATTTTCCGGATCGAGGTACGCCCGACCGACGATCCAGCTGCTTTTCGCGTTAGGATCGACGGCCTTCCATCCTTTCAGTGTGAAACCGTCGAACGGTTTTTGGGGCTCCGCGGCGCCGACGAATCCGACGCATAAGAAACAGGACAACAAGATGCTCAGTACGAGTGATTTTTGCATGGATCAATATCCTTACATGAGAGTGAACGTGTGAGTCGACGCCGACCGACGTCGGTAGTTCCCGGGATTATATCAGGTTCCGAAGAGCAAATCCAGAACCCGGGTGAGTCGGCAAAGGCCCATTGTCGGCGATTTTTTTCAAGACTTCATCGAGCACTTGCCCATTGGGAGTCGACTACTTTCTCGTTCATTGTTATACTTCCGTTCGGCGATTCCGAAAAGTCAAATTAACAAAAATTCTCCCATGTCCGGTACGATCCTGCTTCGTTGGTTTGAGCCGCTTGAATCCGCTTTGGTCGCCTTTTCCGGCGGATTGGACAGCAGCGTCGTCGCCAAGGCGGCACGGCTTGCGCTTGGCGACAGATCGTTTGCCGTGACCGCCTGGAGCCCGAGTGGATGCACTCATGAAAAAGAAGATTCCGTCGCAATCGCCCGGGAAATCGGGATCGCGCACCTGCTGATCGAAAGCCGTGAGTTCGAAGCTCCCGAGTATCTCCTCAACGATAAAGACCGATGCTATCACTGCAAACGAATTCGGTTTTCCGAAATGGTTCGAATCGCTCAAGAACAAAATTTCCGAGTCGTACTCGACGGCTCCAATGCGGACGATTTTTTCGACTTTCGGCCCGGCAAGCGCGCCGCGGAAGAACTCGGGATACGCAGTCCGCTGGCTGAACTCGGCATCACGAAAGAATCGGTCCGCCAAATCGCGAAAGAGTGGGGCCTGTCCGTCTGGGATAAACCGGCCCAACCGTGTTTGAGTACCCGTGTTCCCTACGGCCAAACGCTCCACGAACCGCTCTTGCGGCGGATCGAAGCGGCGGAGCGGTTTTTGGCCGGGCTCGGTTTTTCTCCGCTTCGCGTCCGTGTTCAAGGTGAAACGACCGCGAGAATCGAAGTTCCGCCGGAACAGTTTGCCGAATTGACACAACCGTCCACGCGAGAAAACGTGGTCGAACACTTCGATTCACTCGGATTCCGAACGATCACGGTCGACCTGCGGGGATTCCGCAGCGGAAGCATGAATGGGTGAACGGTACACCTACAGATAATCGGCGAACAGCTCCCGATTCGGGCGGGGGATGACCGTTTCGCTGACCAATAGGCCTCGCTTTCTTACGGCGTCGGTCGCGGCTTGAACCGCGGCGGTCACGTCGGAGACGGAACCGGTCATCAGCAAAAGCCCCTTACCTCCCATCGCCATCGCCAAGTGAAGCCGAAAAAGCGTAACATTTGCCGCTTTGCCCGCGAAATCGGCTGCGACCAACGCACTGACGGCACTGAATGTCTCGACGATCCCGAGCGCGCCGACTTGGCCGGGCTGGAGTACGACGGACTGGCCCAGGGCCGGAAAAACACCTTCGAACACGTTGGCGACCGTGAGGTAATCGATCACTGCGTCGCCACCGGTTTTCACGGCGGTTTCCATGCCGGCTTCGACGTCGCTGACGCCGCCCCCGAAGACGATCAGATATTTTCCGCTGCAAATCGTCCGGGCGATGAAGATCTCGACCTGGGCCGCTTTGAGAACGGCGTCTTGAACCTGGTATCCGATTCCGATACTGGATAACTCGATCGCTCCGACTGCTTTTCCTGAAGACATTTCCGGTTTCGTGAAGGATGAAAGGAACGGGATCACACCGAAGAAGAACATTCGCGCAGGATTCCTTAGTCCTTATCGGCGGAAACGGTCAAAAATTACAGGAAAAACAGAAGCAATCCCCGGGCCGATCCCACCGGTCCTCGCGGATTGACCGGATCGGCGAACGTCAAGCGGAAGACACTTAGCGCCAAAGCATGACCAATGAACCGGCGACGATGAGTGCTCCGCCGCAAAGAACCTGCCAGGAAACCGTTTCCCGCAAGATCAGAAACGACAAGACGATCGTGATCGCAACGCTCAATTTGTCGATCGGCGCGACCCGCGAAACCGGGCCGATTTGGATCGCTTTGAAATAGAACATCCACGACAGCCCGGTCGCGATGCCGGACAAAACGAGAAACGTCCAATTTTTCGCCGTGAGCGTCTTCAGGTTCGAAAGCGGTACGGTTACAAATACGACGCCCCAGGTCAACGCCAGGATCACGACCGTACGAACCGCCGTCGCAAGATTCGAATCGATCCCGGCAATGCCGATTTTGGCGAGAATCGCGACCAACGCCGCGAAAAAAGCGGAAAGTAATGCGTAAACGGACCACATGGCGGAATTATTGAGGGGAGGGGGAGTGTACCGCCTCAGTTATTTTTGACCTTTTTCACGAATTCCGCGATATTTTGGGAATCCGCCGTTCGACATCCTTGTTGGATTCCTTTCACCGACTGTTCAGATAAATCGCCTGGATCAGTTCGGCGGAATCTTTGTATTTTTTCTTGGATTCGCAAGCGGCGTCAATGAGTCGTCGGGCGTCGGATTCGGTGTGTCCCAGCGCGAGCAGGGCTTCGAACGTTTCGGAAATCACGTCGGTCGCTATGGACGCATCCGCAGCGGTTTCCCGGGTGATCAGCAGTGCGAATTTCGGGACTTTGCGGCGCAGTTTCGCAACGATCCGTTCGGACATCGCCGCCCCGATGCCCGGCAGCGACGAGAGAAATTTTTCGTCCTTCTCCTCGATTGCCGTCGCGACGTCCCGAACGGGGCGAACCATTGCCCGGAGCGCCTTCTTCGTACCGACGCCGTCGACGCTGCAAAACAGGTCGAAAAATTCCCGTTCCGCTTCGGTCAGAAATCCGATCAGCTTCGGCGAAATCTTGCCCTGCGGATTGCCGTCGAGCGAATAAATCGTGTGGAGCGAAACGGTTTTCCCGAGATCCTGCTGCAACTGACGCCGCGTGAACTCCGGAATCAAAACTTCATACTCGAACGGTTCCGCCGCGAGAATTGCCCGCTCCTGCGAAAGGGCGACCAGCCGCCCCGTGATTTTTGTGATCATAATATTGAAAAGAAAAAGTCTTCATTCCCAGCCGACTTGAATTTCGTAAAGTACCGACCATTCCTTGCCGGTGAGGTACAGTTTTTTGTTGTCCTTATCGTAGGCGATTCCGTTGAGAACGCGTTCGGCGAGGTCCGGATTCTTGTGCTGCTCGCGGTACTCCTCCGGAACGAACACGGAGCAGTCGATCCAGCCGAGTACCCGGCCCGTTTTCGGGTCGATCCGGGCGATCCGGTCCGTTCTCCAGAGATTCGCCCAAAGTTCGCCGTCGACCATTTCCAGCTCGTTCAGGTCGTGGACTTTCCTCTCGCGATTGTGTGAATCGATTTCCGTGACGACGACGCTTTTTTTGAGCGAAAAATCCGTCGGATCGTAAAACCGCAACTTCGGCGTCCCGTCGCTGAGGATCAGGTGCGTTCCGTCGTAAGCGAGCCCCCAGCCTTCGCCGGGATATCGGAACGATTTTTGAAACTTGAGCGTCTCCCGATCGAAAACGAAACAGAAGCCTTCCTGCCAAGTCAGAAAGTAAAGGGAGTCGCCGATCCGTTCGAGTCCTTCGCCGAAATAGCTCGACTTGAGCGTCGTGTTTTGCAGGACTTTTCCGGTTTTAATGTCAACT
>JAVBTU010000366.1:0-5252 GCA_031556015.1 Thermoguttaceae bacterium | reverse complement strand
GTCTTTACGTTCGAGGGCAAGTCGCGGTTGGTCGCCCTTTACTTCACCAACGGAACGCTTTCGTTCGTCCGCGACAACGTTTTTATAGCGACATTATTCATTAACGAAGTCGAAAACGCCTATACCGGCGGCATCCTCGCTCAATTGGTCGGCGAGATGGAAGCCGCTTGCGCCGACGGAACGTTCGCTCATTTCGTCGCCCAGGCCAAGGCCGCGTCCACCAACGACATCGTCCACCAATTCCTTTCGCGGGCCGAATCCGCTTACGTCGGCGGAACGATCAACGATCTTATCGGGGAAATGAAACTCGAATATGCCGACAAGATCGTCATTTCACGGGAAGAATACGAAAAACTCGCCGTGACCGTGAATATGGGAACGAATATCCCCGCGATGGCGACGCCCAACGGACATGCGGCTCTCCTTTTCCTGTTGGCCTCGCCGCTGGCCCCGCTTTTGAATTTGTCGTACTTTAGAATGTTGAAAATCGCGTTGCCGTATACGATCGTCATGACACTGACGGGCGCGTTGGCGCTGTGCTTTTTTCTCTAAAAAACCGGTCAACGCACCGTAACCGTAAATCCTTCAACGGAAGAACAAAATGGAAACCGATATTCTGATCACTTACATTGTCAGCCACGGCGACGCTTATGACATCATGACGGTCGCGCGCGAGGCGGGGGCCAAGGGAGGAACGATCCTTAACGCCAGCGGCACTTTCCGGGAAAACGACGTCCAGTTTTTCGGAATGACCCTGGCGGCGGAAAAAGAGATGCTCGTTATCGTCGCGGAAAACGACCTGGCGGACACAATTCTCAATGCGACCAAGGACCTGCCGATGTTCAAAGCGAACGGCGGCGGCATCATCTATACGACCAACGTCAAAAGGTTCAATCCGTGATTTTTTCGTGGGTGCCATGATTCGGCCTCCGACAATCCTTACACGACACTCCCCATGCTACGCTCCACCATTGCCGATGTTTCCCTCCGTTCGCTCGTCGCGGAGTTTCCCACGCCGTTTTTCATTTACGACGCCGCGTCGATTCGGAAACGGGCCGCCGAACTGAAATGTTTCGACGTCGTTCGCTTTGCGCAGAAAGCGAATTCCAACCTCGCGATCCTCGACCTGCTGCGGCGGGAAGGGATTTTGGTCGATTGCGTCAGTACCAATGAGATCCGTCGCGCTTTTGCGGCGGGGTATCCCGAAAAAGCCGCGTCGAAATCCGACGCGCCGCCCGTCGTTTATACGGCGGACATCTTCGACCGGGAATCGCTCGATTTCGTCGTCGACAAGTCGATCCCGGTCAACTGCGGTTCGCTCGACATGATCGCCCAGTATGGAGAACGAACCGACGCGAACATTCGCGAGATCACCGTGCGGATCAATCCCGGCTTCGGGCATGGACATTCCCGTAAAACGAACACCGGCGGCGATCAGTCGAAACATGGAATCTGGTTCGAGCAAATCGGAAAGTGCAAGGAACTTGCCGACCGATACGGCCTGAAAATCACCGGTTTGCACAATCATATCGGGAGCGGCTGCGATTTCGAGCATCTGAGCCGGGTCTGCGACACGATGAAAACGTTCGCGTTGGAATTCGGGCCGGGCCTCGAAATGATCAGCACCGGCGGCGGGCTGCCGATTCCTTATGAGCCGGAAGAAACGTACATCGACGTTCCCAAGTATTTCGAGTGCTGGGACCGCGTGCGGAAGTCGCTGGAAGAGTCCTTCGCTCACAAAGTCCGTTTGGAGACGGAGCCGGGCCGATACGTCGTCGCGGAGAGCGGTTTTCTCGTTTCGGAAATTCGAACCGTCAAGAAACAGGGGGACAACACGTTTTACCTGCTCGACGCCGGATTTAACAATCTGGCCCGACCGATCATGTACGGGGCGTACCATCCGATTTCGATCGCTCCGGCGGACGGAAGCACCGCCCGACGCGACGAACTGGACGTGATCGTCGGCGGACCGCTTTGCGAATCGGGGGACATTTTCACGCAGGAAGACGGCGGATACGTCGTCCGGCGCCGATTGCCGCAAGCGAACGTCGGCGACTATCTTGTCCTCGAAATCGCCGGAGCTTACGGAGCGGTGATGAGTTCGAACTACAACTCGAAACCGCTCGCCGCGGAAATCCTGATCGACGGCGGTATTCCACGGCTCATTCGCAGACGGCAGACGTTTGAGCAAATCATCGCCAATGAAATCATTCCGGCGGTTGGTTCGTGAGCGGGCTGCGTTTTTTCATCGCCTCAATGGTAATCAACGGGATTTCGACGCGGATTTCCTCGGCGTTTTCGCCGCGAACGACCGTGATTTTCACCGTTTCGCCCGCATAATGCCGGTGCAACCGAATCGACGCGGCGGAAGCGGAACCGATCGTTTCGCCGTCGATTTGAACGATGCGGTCCCCTTTCTGAAGACCGGCTTCCTCGGCGGGGGATTTCGGAACGACCGTTTCGATCACCGCCGGGCCGATGAAAAGCGCAAGTTCGCCGAACCCGAGTCCGAGAAAGCCGGATTCGATATTCTTTCCCTCTTTGAGCCGCTCGAACGAATCGAGGACGTTGTTCCACGGAATCGCCAACCCGACCCCGGCGTCGTACATCTCCGCGCCGGCTGTGGCTGCGTCGGACATCGGCGACAACGGAACGCAAATGCCGAGGACTTCCCCCTTGAGATTCAGGAGCGGACCGCCGTAATTGTTCGGACTCACTTTCGCGTCTGTTTGGATCGCTTTTCCCCAGATCCGATTTTCGCCGCTGAGGATCCCGAGCGAAACGTTCGGCTCTTCCATGGAAAACGCCCGACCGACCGCGACGACATATTGCCCGATTCGAACCGGTTCCGTGGATCGGGCGGGCGGTTCGACGGATTGTTCCAACCCCTCGACTTTCAGGAGCGTCAATCTCCGATTGGAATCGGTTGCAACAATTTTAGCGACTTTGCGAGTTCCGTCGTGAAATCGAACCAGAATGGAACTCGGTTCGTGTAGAAAGTTGAACGAACTTGTCACGATGTACCCCTGCGAATCGAGCAATAGACCGGTCGTCGCCCCTTCGTTGGCCAGTTCGTCGCCGACTTTATCGTACCCGCCGATCGTATCGATTCGAACCAGTCGCGGTCCGATTTTTTCCGCGGCGGCCCGAATCGCGTCGGAAAGAGCGTCTTCCGCCCCACGTGTTGAAACGGTCAGAAAAAAAGAAAACAGGATGGTGAAAAACAAAGGTCGCATCGGATTTGTACGGTTTGGAGCGTGGGTGCCTCGCCCGCGTGGACACGACTTCGATTCTATCCCCCCCAGCCGTTTCCCACAAGCCGTTGTTTCCGCGGTATTGCATGGTAAACTTTGTCTCATGCCGAAATACTTAATTTCCTTAGTCACCTACAACGAGCGGGAAAACCTTCCTTTGATTGTTGAAGAGATTTTCCACGTCGCGCCGGACGCGGATATTCTCGTCGTGGATGACAACTCCCCCGACGGAACCGGGCAGTGGGTCGAGCAGCGAATGAACGACGAGCCGCGTTTGAAGCTGATCAGCCGCAACGGAAAACTCGGGCTCGGAACGGCAACGCTGGCCGCGATGCACTATGCGATTGAAAACGGATACGATTACATGCTCAACCTGGACGCCGATTTGAGTCATCCTCCGCGGTTTATTCCCGCGATCCGGGCTAAAGCGGAAGAAGGGTTCGACGTCGTGATCGGGTCCCGCTACGCGCCCGGCGGCGGAATCGAAGGTTGGCCGTTTGTCCGACGTCTGATGAGCCGTGCGATCAATGTTTACGCGAAGTGTCTGCTTCGGCTTGACACCAACGACAACAGCGGTTCATTCCGGTGTTACAGGACCGAAACGCTCCAACAAATCGTATCCCCCCCTTTCGTTTCGAAAGGATATTCGTTCCTGGAAGAAATTCTGTTTCGGCTCCGCAAAGCCGGGGCGTCATTCGCGGAAGTTCCGATCGTCTTCGTCGAACGCCGCTACGGCAGCTCGAAAATCAACAAAAAAGAAGCGTTGTACGCTCTCGCCAATTTGCTCCGACTCGGTTTGTTCGGACGCTGACACCGAAAAAAATTCACGATTTTTTTGTAATTGTATCACGCGAAGTCTCCTCGCTCCCACGCAAAAACTTTATCAAACGACTCACCATGCAACACGCACTGACACGACGACGTTTTTTGAAGATCGGCGGCACGGCTTTGGTCGTGGTTTCCTGTCCTCTGATTTCCAAGGGACAGCAGACGCCGTCCGTGGAGCGGATTTCCCTGAAAACGCTCAATCCGGATCGGGACGCTTATCTCGGTTGGCCGACCATCGCCCGAACCCAAACGGGGGAATTGTTGGTCGTTTGTTCCGGGAATCGGGAAGGACACGTCTGTCCGTTCGGCCAGGTTTGGCTCTACCGTTCCCATGACGGCGGCGAAAGCTGGACGTGGCCGCAATCGATTTACGACGGTCCGATCGACGACCGTGACGCCGGAATTCTCGTAACCGCCCGCGGAACGATTTTGATCACGTCGTTCACGTCGCTCGCTTACTGGGACCACGGTTTGAAACGGGAAATCGAAGCGCGAAAATCGGGCTCCGGGACATGGAGCGACGAGCGTTTCCTGAAATGGAAAGGCGTTCACGACCGAATTGCAGAGCCGGAAAAGGAACTCGGCTGTTGGCTTTTCCGTTCCACGGACGACGGCGTCAATTGGTCCGCCCGGATCGATTCGCTCGTTAATTCGCCGCACGGACCGATCTCGTTGAAAGACGGTCGCATTTTCTATCCCGGCAAGGAATTGTGGAAAACGCCGAAGCGGAACGGCTGGAGCGTTTCCCAAGACGACGGAGCGACGTGGAGTTGGGGAGGCGAGTTTCCGACCCGGCCCGGGGACGATCCGGCCCAGTATCACGAACTGCACGGCGTGGAAACCGATTCCGGCAAAATCCTCGTCCAGATTCGTAATCACAACCCGGCGAACGAGGGGGAAACGCTTCAAACGGAATCGGACGACGGTGGAAAAACCTGGTCGATGTCGCACACGATCGGCGTATGGGGACTCCCGTCGCATTTGCTCAAACTTGCCGACGGACGGCTCCTGATGTCGTACGGCTACCGCCGCAAGCCGTTTGGAAATCTGGCTCGCATCAGCGAAAACGAAGGCCGAACCTGGTCGGAGCCGATCACGATTTCCGACGACGGAATCGGCGGCGATCTCGGCTATCCGTCGACGGTCCAACAGGACGACGGTTCCTTGGCG
>JAVBTU010000122.1:0-13437 GCA_031556015.1 Thermoguttaceae bacterium | reverse complement strand
AAGCCCAGCGGCTTCAGGAAGAAGAAGCCCGGAAGAAGGAAGAGGAAGAACAGGCGGAAAAATTACGACGTGAAAAAGAAGCCGAAGAGCAACGCGAGAAGCAGAAAGAGGAAATGCGTCGGGCGTTCGCGGCGATCCCGGAGTTGTTCCCGTTGGCCGAACCGAAAATCAAAGCGTTCGGCGGGATCGAATTGCCGCGGAACACCCGAAAGGAATTCTCGCCGCTCTTCCCCTACAAAGATTACCTCCAGATGCAGTGGATTTCGCTCGTCGCGCCGAAAGGATGGCGGTATCACCTGGAAAAAATCCCGCAGGTCTTTCTCGACGATCCCCACGCCCAATGGAATCTGATCGCCCATTTCCAGGAAGGGGAGGCGGAAACGGCCGCGCGGGCTCAAAAATCGCTCACCCTCGCGACCCTGTCGCTCGGAGACGACGGACTCGACATCGAATGGAAACCGCAGACCGCCGGAATCGATTCGAATTTGGAAATCGTCAACAAGTTACAGTTTTCCTATCTTCGAATGTCGTTCGGACCGAACGCGGCGACTGAGGGCGGCCCCGGCAATGAGCGAAAAACGCTCCCGATTCCGAAACGGTTTGAAGCGAACGACGACGTCGACGCAATCGACTTTTTGGAAAGCACGTGGTTCAAGGACGTTTCCCTTTGGAGCCCGGCGACGAATAAACCGTTCGTATTTACCGAGAAAGGGGAAATCAACCGCCCCGCCAATCCGGTGGAAAAATTCGAAAACGTGTTCGGCAAAGACCGTTTTCGCGTCGGGTTGGAGAACATCGATCTGACCGGTGCATTGTCGTTGGACGTTTCCGTAACGCCGGACCTCGGGAGCAACATGACCGCGACCGTCGAAGACACGGATTCTCCTCGCAAGAAAACGGTTTCCGTAACGGTCGAATCGGTCGGGGAAAAGAAAACGACGGTCGTGATACCGATTACGGTCGAAGTTTTTCCGGACCGAATCGAATTTCGCGACGTTTCCCAGGATATCCAGGCGGATGCGATCAAACAGCGAACGACGATGACGAAAACGATCAAGGAGAAAACCGAAGCGTTGAACAATGCCAAAGCGGAGAACTTCCAACCGACCCCGGACATTGGCAACGTCGATCTTTACAAACGCTCCGTTCAACGGGAAATCGACGAAGCCAAGCGAAAGCAGTCCCAGGCGAACGAACAGTTCCTCGCGATTCCCGCCGCACGAAAACTGCTCTTCGGCGCCGAGATGCGGATTCGATATTCCGTGTACCTCCAAGGACGGGACGGGACGGAAAAAATGCTGCTCTTGACGACTTCCGGTAATGAACCGCCCCGCTGACCGTCGACGATCGGACCTCTCGGGCCGTGAAAATTCCGCGTCTTGCGTCCCCTCGGGGTTTCCTCACGACTTTGCCGCGATAAAATGAGAGGCTGGTCCGTCGATTTCCCTTGATACCCGATCGAATATGCCTCAAATCCAACTTCTTTCGCAAAGTATGATCAACAAGATCGCCGCCGGCGAGGTGATCGAACGGCCGGCGAGCGTTGTGAAAGAACTGGTCGAAAACTCCGTCGACGCCGGAGCGAAACGGGTCGACATCGAAATCGAAAAAGGGGGAACCGAACTACTGCGAATCGTCGACGACGGCTGTGGAATCGCCCGGGATCAACTCCTGCTCGCTCTGTCGCCTCACGCGACCAGCAAGATCGCCGACAGCGACGATCTTTTCCGGATACGAACCTTCGGCTTTCGCGGGGAAGCGCTTGCGTCGATCGCGGAAATCAGCCAACTCGTTCTCAAGAGCCGTTCCGCCGACGAAAACGAAGGGGCTGAAATCCGAAGCGACGGAGGAACGCTTTCCGAAGCGATCCCGTGCGGAATGCCGGTCGGAACCGCGATCGAAGTTCGCAACCTGTTTTACAACACGCCGGTCCGACGCAAATACATGAAGTCGATCCCGACGGAGTTCGGGCATATTCTCGAAACGATGATCCGGGTCGCATTGCCGCAGCCGCAGATCCACTTTACGCTCAAACACAATCAGAAAATCGTCCACGATCTTCCGGCGGAAACCAAAGGGACGGACCGGATCGGCAAACTCTTCGGGGCGGAAGTGTCCGACAATCTTATTTACGTCGAAAGCCGGCGCGGTGATATCAGCGTGTACGGTTACGTCGGACATCCGAAAGTGTCCCGGAGCAATAATAAGCTGCAATACTTCTTCCTCAACGGACGTTACATTCGCGATCGGGCGCTGCAACATGCGCTCACCGAAGCGTACCGGGGCGTGTTGACGGTCGGACGTTTTCCGATCGCGTTCCTGCAGATCGAGATGCCCGCCGAAATGTACGACGTGAACGTCCATCCGACGAAAATGGAGGTTCGGTTTCTCGATTCGCAGAAAATCTATTCGAATTTCCTCGGCGCGATTCGGGAACGGTTTTTGACGATCGACATGAACTCGAACATTTCCGCAACGGATTTACCGAAGCGGGCCGAATCGATGTCTCACGACCCACGCCCAGCGATCGACGAGGACACGCTCCACAAGCGGCGTCAGGAAATCGCCGACTGGGCCAAAAAGAAAGTCGAAACATTAACAGACAACAGAGCGGGAAGCGAAAACAGAGCGGGAAGCGTAAGCGAGCGCGCTCCCGACAAATACGACGTGAATCGTTCCCTGGAAGAATCGTTTCAACGCGATTCGTTCTTCGACGATTTTTATGACGCCGAGACAAAGAGTGCCGGTTCGACAAAAGCGGAGAAGGAGCCGGAAACCCCGGGCGAATGGGGGCTTCCGAAAACGCCGAAGTTGGAATTTCATAGCGTGAATCGAACGTCGTCGAAGCCCGTCGCGGAATCGGTGAAAAATGAAGGGCGACCGCTGACGCAGCCCCGCGTGGGGCAAGCCCCGCCGCCAACGGGGGCGGAAACGCAGGGTGGATCGCCGGTGGGAACGCTAAAAAACGCGGTCCAGATTCACAACCGCTACGTGATTGTGGAAACGGAAAAAGGGGTCGGGATCATCGACCAACACGCTTTGCATGAGCGGATTCTGTACGAACAACTGAAAAACCGGTTCGCGTCCGGCAAAATCGATTCGCAGCGGCTTCTGGTGCCGACGCCGCTCGATCTCGCCCCCACGGAATACGCTTGTGCGCAGGACAACAAGGAGCTGCTCGCCAATCTCGGGTTGACGTTCGAACCGTTCGGCGGGGAAACGGTTCTCTTGACAGGATATCCGGCGATCTTGGACAAAGCGGATCCGCAGGACCTGTTGCTCGGTCTTCTGGACATGCTTTTGGACGCCTCGAAGAAACCGAACGCCGCCGATTTATGGGACGAAATGTTGCACCAGATGTCGTGCAAAGCGGCCGTCAAAGCGGGGGATAAACTCCGTCCCGACGCGATGGAACGGCTCCTGGAACTCGCCGACGCCGAAGTTCACGCGCACCACTGTCCCCACGGCCGACCGTCGATGCTCGTGTTCACCTGCGAGGAACTCGACAAAATGTTCAAGCGAAGCTGAGGGGGCCGGACGAGGAAATCCAAAGCTCCTTTCCCAAGTGTTTGTGCCGACGTCGAATCGATCCCAAATCCTCCGGTTTTTCTCATCGCCAATTCGTCGTCGAATGCTTCGGCGGAACGGTTTTCAAGAGCGACGGAAGTGTTTTGTTCCGAAGCGCGGTTGCGACTTTTTGCAGCACCTCGCCGTAAGCGGCCAACAATCGATCGATGTCGTCTTCCGTGTGCGCATACGAAATCGCATGAGCCCCCAAGACGAGAAAACCTCGCTCGAACATCTCCTGCAGAAAATACGTTCGTATTTCCGGTTCGCCGAAGCCGAGTCCTTCTCGCGGCATCATAAACGGAAATGACGGATCGCCGCCGACCAGAAAGACTTCGTCAAGACCATTGGATCGGACCAGTTTCATGACGCCGTCGAGCAGACGTTCGCCACGTGATCGGATCGTGTCGACGACCGGTTCCCGGCGGTATTTTTCCAGCGTCGCTTTCGCCGCGGCCAGGGAAAGCGTTTCACCGCCATAGGTCAACGAAGCATGAACTTTTGCCAGAGGCTTCATGAATTCCCGGCGTCCCACGAGAGCGGAGAGCGGAAAACCGTTGGACAGTCCTTTGGCGAAGACCGCCAAATCCGGTGTCACGCCGAATCGCTGCTGGGCTCCGCCGTCGGCCACGCGGAATCCGGTTACGATTTCGTCGAAAATCAGGACGATGCCCCGCTTCGTACAGAAAACCCGAACCGCTTCAAGGAATCCGCTTTTCGGCGGCTCGGCTCGCATCGGCTCCATGATGACCGCCGCGAGATCATCTTTATAGTTCCGATAAATCAAGTCGAGCGAATCGAAGTCGTTGTACCGGAACGCATGGGACAAAGCCCGAACCGCTTCCGGGACGCCCGTATTCTGCGACGTCGGGGCGATCGACCAATCGAGCCAACCGTGATACCCGCAAAGAGCGACATGATCCCGACCGGTGATCGCCCGGGCCAACCGGATCGCCGTCGACGTCATGTCGGACCCGTTTTTACCGAATCGGACCATTTCGCAGCATGGTATCATTTCCTTGAGAAGCTTCGCGACGTCCAATTCCAGCGGATGGGAAAGCGAAAAGAGCGGCCCGCTTTCCAACTGTTCCCGAACGGCGGCGGTGACGTCCGGATCGTTATACCCGAGCGTAATCGGGCCGAGCGCCCCGACGAAATCGACGTACTCGTTTCCGTCGACGTCCCAGATTCGCGAACCTTGGGCTTTTTCAGCGAAAAGCGGAGAAACTCCGGCGGGAAACGAAACGGCGCTCTTCATCGCCGTTTGCGTTCCGGTCGGAAAAAGTTCAAGAGCTTCGCGTAAAAGCGATTCCGATTGAGTGTAACGTGTCGACATGAGAGTTTTCTCCGGGGGAGCAGCGGTCTCAAACACGTCTCAATTATATCCGTTTTCGTCATTGGAAGCGAGCGGTTTATCACAATTCGCCGCATTCCGGTTCGGGAGGAGGCATTGATTCCCTATTTTTTATTGACCGTGATGTCAAATTCGTTTCCTTCATCATTATCATCGAGATAAAATCTTCGTGTTTTCTGTATAAGGAATTATGGTGTTATCATTCAACCAAAGGACGATGACACGAATCCCCTTTTCGATCGGTTCACCGGTCGCCGGGGCGATGGACCGCGATTGAGGAAAATTCACCCAGTATTCGAATTCGCCTTTTTCCGGAACGCGAACGATGTACTCTCTTTCCCAAGGGTGTTCGGTTATATAACGGATGTTCCGGCAGAAATCGCCATTTTCTCCGCACGTCTCGCCGCGAAGGCAAAAAAACGATCAAAAAAACGATCCTCAACATCACCCCATCGGTTCCATGTCAAGGAAGTCGTGTTCGTGGGCGATCGCGGAATGATAAAACAGCGCAACAAAAAGAACTGACCGAGGAAGGGTTTGGTTTCATCACGGCATTGACGACGCCACAAGTCAAAAATAATAAGGTTTCTCGAATCTGTTCGGCGACTTATGTGGTGCTGCAAGAGCTGACGCTTGGTGCTGGTATGTTTCTCCGAATTTGTTCGCGGACTGCATCATGGCTCTGGTTTTACGGCATAGATATTCCGTTTTTCTTGAAAGCGGATATAATTCCCGTGGTTGATTTTTAAAATATTCCCCTTACCTCCTTATTAATATGCATCCGACGATAGAGCAATGTTTGAAAAACGGGCCGACGATCCTGGACGGCGGCTGGGGTACGGAACTGCAACTGCGCGGCTTGGAAATCGGGCTGCATCCGGACCTGTGGAATCTGTCGCATCCGGAAAAGGTGGAAGAGGTCGCGTTGGCTTACGTCGAAGCGGGAAGTCGAATCATCCTGACCAACACGTTCGGCTCGACCCGATTCACGCTCTCCCGACACGGTTTTCAGGACAAAATCGCCGAAATCAATCGCGCCGGCGTCCGGATTTCCCGGAAAGCGGGGGACGGTCATGCGAAAGTGTTCGCATCGATGGGACCGACCGGGCTGATGCTCATGTCCGGAAATGTCACGGCGGACGAAATGGAAAGCGCGTTTCATGAACAGGCGACCGCCCTGGCTCAAGCGGAGCCGGACGGAATCGTGATCGAAACGATGAGCGATCCGGACGAAGCGGTACTCGCCGTCAAAGCCGCGAAAACGACCGGGCTTCCCGTCGTCGCCTGCATGGTGTTCGATTCCGGTAAGAACAAAGACCGAACCATGATGGGAACGACGCCGGAACAGGCCGTGGAGCGTTTGACCGAAGCCGGCGCGGATGTGATCGGCTCCAATTGCGGACAGGGCGTCGACGGATTTATCCCGATCTGCGAGCGTATGCGGAAAGTAACCGACCTGCCGCTTTGGATGAAAGCGAACGCCGGATTACCGGAAGTCGTCGACGGAAAAGCGGTGTATCGGCAAACGCCGGAACAGTTCGCGGCGAAAATCGTCGAACTGGTTCAAGCGGGAGCGAATTTCGTCGGTGGCTGCTGCGGCACCACTCCGACATTCATCGCCGCGATTAAGAAAGCGCTGGAGAAATAATAAACGGAGCTGGAAGCGTAAGCGAGCGAACTACAACGGAGCGGGAAGCGTAAGCGATCGCAAACGGAACGATCGTATCATTCCGTGGTTGGTTCCGTGGGATCAAGATCCAAATCCTGAGGCGCTTCGTCAAAACCTTCCGGCATTTGGAACGGTTCGTTCGGCATCGGGACGGTCGGATCGATTTGCGGCGTTTCCGAGACGGGGTTGACTTGGCCGGGCTGCGCGGCGTAAAAGCCGATCAGGCGGCTCATTGCGGGGCTGTTGAGCAGCTTGAGCGTTTTCTCCGCTTCTTTCGAATAGACGCCGGTCGGATTCTTCGCGAGGAGCTGTTCGTAGGCTTTGACTGCGGACGCAAGATCGTCCTGCCCGGTCCGAACGACGGCGAGCGATTCGTAGGTTTTCGCCAAATCGTAAAGCACCTGTTCGTTCAGCAGTGTGTCCGATCCCATCTGCTCTTTGGCGGCGAGAAAGAAACCGAGCGCTTTTTCCAACTTTTCACGGGCTTTGTCTTTTTCGACCGTGATTTCGTCGCACGCTTGGGTCAGGAGAATTTCGCCGGAAGTCAAACGAACTCGAACCGCGACCTCGCCGGACGAATAGTCGTTGACCATCGCTTCGAGATTTTCGAGTTTTCCCGATTCCATGGCGGTGAAATATTCTCCCCACGATTTCGATCGGCTGGACCGCGAAACATTTGACCAGATCAGCCCGATGCAGATGACGGCCAATATCCCGATAACCGTCCAATAAATATGATTCTTGAAAGGGGCGATCCCTTCCAAAAACGATGCGAGCCATTTCGCAAGGTAATTTTCGGTCAAATCGTGTCTTCGGTCGCTCTTCATGGAAATATCGAGAGAGGAATTCGCGGGTCCCAAACCGTCGAGGTGGGACGGAAAAAACGCAACGAACAGTATAATTGGAATTCCGGTCTTTCGTCAAGGGCATCGGTTGGGGAAAAGCGGAAGAACCGCGAAGTACGTTATTAGTGTCCCCGGGTGTTTTTTTGGGGACTTCGCGATTCTCTCGCATTGAACGGGGCGGGTTTCACTTTATAATATGATCCTATTGAAATGAACTCTTTGACTTCGCAAGCGGGGCAACGCCCGGCGCTTGCGGGACAACCCATCACAAAAATTCCAACCGAACATGAAACTAAAAAATACTCTACAGTACGCTCTTTTTCTTTTCATTTTGTCGACGGCGGGTTGCCAAAAACCGGATCCTGCCCCAACGACTCCGGCTCCCGCGCCGCCCGCGCCGCCGAGCGTTTCGTTCGACGGCGACGAACAAATCGAGCCGATGTTCCCCGCGGAAGAAACCACCCCGGCCCCGGGAGATGCGACGACGCTGCTGCAATCGCAACCGTTTCCGAAATTCGCTCAAGACGCTTCCGTGGAGCTGCCGAAAGTCGACGATCTCGTTCCGCAGGTTGCCGTTTACGTGGGAAAACTCGATAAAACGCTGGAAGACCTCGACGGAAGCGTTCGATTCGTCGACGACGCCGACGTTCTTTTTCGCGATGCCAATACACTCGCGATGATCGCTTTGGCCCTCGGGTTGAGCAAGGAAGACAATCCTTACAAAAAAGCGGCCCCGGCGATCATCGAAGCGGCGCAGAAGGTGGAAGCCGTGAAAAATCTCGACGAAGCGACCCAGGCTGTTGCGGAAGTCAAACGGGCTCTCAAGACCGACGCGGGAGCGGGCGGGTTGAGTTGGAACAAAAAAATCGCGACTCTCAAACCGATCATGAAGGCCGTCCCCAATATCAACACGCAAGTCAAGCGTAATCTTCGGACCGAAGCGGCCTTGAAAAAAGGAAACCAAAAAGTCGTCGAAGGTGCCGCCGTTCTCGCGGTGATCGGACAGGGAAGCATCCCCAACGCCGTCGACACCATCAAGCCGGAGGCCGTGAACGATTGGAAAGCACAATGTCTCGAACTCCGTGAAGCCGCGTTGGAACTCAACCGGGCCGCTTCGGGGTACGAAGCCGGCAAGGTGAAATTCGAGGAGATTCAAACGGCCTTCGAGAGACTGTCGGATTCCTGTGATTCGTGCCACAAAATTTTCTACAACGGCGAACTGCCGACGGAATAGTCAAAAGCTGTTTGAAAATTAGAGACAGTTATGACTAACGTCCTGAAAGGACACAATGTCTATGACCCACGGCGCAAGCCGCACATCTTTCGATTGTTTATATCTGTTAAGATCACCCTTTCGAATCAGAGCCGCGCACGAAGTAAGCGGTGTTCGAGTCGATCGGCTCGCAATGTTTTGCATTGGGTGAGCCGCAATACCGCTTACTACGTGCGCGGCTCTGGTTCGAAAGGGGCTCGTTGACGCGTCGTATTTGGCAAACAAAATGAGGAGAAAATTCCTGTATTTCACAATACTCCACTCTATGTCTCGTAGTTTACCCAGATTATTTTGATGCAATGGACACTTACTTGATGACTATTACCTCAATGCCGAATGACAACTCGCGACCCACCAAAATTGGGCGCGCCTGAAAAAACGGCGGACAATTCAAGAGAACTGCAAAGTTTAAAATTTGACAGGATAAACAAGATGGACTGGATTGTTGAAAAGTCGAAATTACGTTTTGCTTCCTTTTACATCTTTCCGATTTTGCCTTTTCTCACTCAATCCATCCTGTTTCATCATTGTTGGTCCTGTCAAAAAAGTGACTTTGCAGTTCTCTTGGCGGACAATTCCGTTCTCTTGCCTTTTTGCCGAGGCTGAATTATAATCGAACGGGAATGTTTATCCTTTTCTCTATAATAGTGGTGGGGGTGAAATCGCGGTCCGGTGGGCGCCGGGTCAACAATCCGTTTTCGTAAGTATTTCTCACGGCATCCATTTAATGTCGGGAACCGGTTTCGAGTGTTCATGCGACCGACGTGCCCGGCGACTGATTGGTGAAGTGGTTTCGGTGACAGTACCAAGGAGTCTTTGATGCGAATTATCATAACCGGCGGAGCAGGATTCATCGGCTCGGCCACGGTAAGATATGCGGTTTTACACCAAAAGTGTGCGGTATTGAACGTCGATAAACTGACCTATGCCGGTAATCTTTCTTCGCTTAAGGAAGTCGAAAAGAATCCGGATTACCATTTTCTTCATGCCGATATCTGTGATGCGCCCGTGATCCGAGAAGCGATAAACGATTTTCAACCGGACATGATTCTTCATTTGGCGGCAGAGTCCCATGTCGATCGCAGCATCGACGGTCCGTCGGCGTTTATCCAGACAAATCTGGTCGGTACGTTCACGATGTTGGATGCGGCAAGAGCGTATTGGAGTACGCTTTCCGGCTTAAATAAGGAGCGGTTTCGATTTCACCACATTTCGACCGACGAAGTCTACGGTTCGCTCGGAGACGAAGGTTTTTTTACGGAAGAAACGCCGTATGACCCGCGGAGCCCTTATTCGGCCAGCAAGGCGGGGAGCGATCATCTGGTGAAAGCGTGGTTTCACACCTACGGAATGCCCGTCGTGGTCACGAATTGTTCGAACAACTACGGTCCGTACCATTTTCCGGAAAAGTTGATCCCGCTGATCATTCTCAACGCGTTGGATCGAAAGCCGTTGCCGGTCTATGGAAAAGGGGATAATGTGAGGGATTGGCTCTACGTGGAAGATCACGCGAAAGCGATCTGTCTAGCGGCCTCTTGCGGTCGGCCGGGCGAAACGTACAATGTCGGCGGTCGGAATGAACGGACGAACATCGAAGTCGTTCAAACGATTTGCGACGTTTTGGATGAATTGAAGCCGCATCCGGCAGGGCCGTATCGGAATCTGATCACGTTCGTGGAAGACCGGCCCGGACACGACAAACGCTACGCCATCGACGCGACGAAACTGGAAACGGAACTCGGTTGGAAAGCGGAAGAGAATTTCGAATCGGGCATCCGCAAAACCGTCCAGTGGTATCTCGAAAACGAGTGGTGGTGGAAACCGATCCGGGACGGGAAATACTCGGGAGAACGGCTGGGGAGGACCTGACACTACCCGTTTTCGCTTTTTTGAGCGTCAAATCGTACTTTACCGCAATAATACGACATGCAAAAAATCAATAAGATTATTCTTTGGATATTGCCGTTATTTCTTATCATAACCGCTTTTCTTTTGCGATATCATCAATGTTTCACCCGTCCTTATTGGGGGGACGAGGCTTTTACGGCGAGCAGTGTTGACTCTTTGCTATCGTCCGTTCAAGAAGGTCGAATTCCCAAAGGACTTTCCTATGCCCCGCTTTATAAATTACTGTGCCTTGGTTTTAAATTTTTCGTTCCCGACGTCGCCACAGCCATTCGCATGCCTTCTTTCTTGGCGGGAATAGCCGTTGTCCCGGTGTTTTTCGTAATGACCCGAAATCGATTCGGGTACATCACGGCTCTCGTGAGTGCTGCCGTGATTACTTTTTATCCGGCGCATGTCGGTATTTCGCAATTTGCCCGTGGGTATTCCCTTGCGTTTCTTTTAGGAGGAATAAGCCTTCTTTATTCCTTTTCCGCGTTTCAGAAACGTTCCGTTTCGCATTTGTTTTGCGCCGGGATTTTTGCCGTATTATCAGCGGCGTCACATCCGACGGGAATTTTTGTTCTTTGCTCCGAGCTGTGTTTCGGTGTTTATCGAATTTTTTTGTCCAAGGAAATTGGTTCGAACAATGGAGCCCGAAGGGACCTTTTTGGAAAGTACCTGACCGGAGTGTACTGTGTCGCGATTTTGGCGGGACTTGGTTTCGCCGTCGTTATCTTGAGTCGTTGGAGACTCAATGCAGCGATTCAGTTCGATTACTCACCGCTTTCTTTTCTGATCGGTTGGGGAATCGATTACGGAATTCCCTTATGCATGTTCGGCATGGCTTCCTTTTGTTTCTTCGTATTCACCAATGATCGGGAAGGTGTCTTTGCATCAATCATTACCGTGACGCCTTTGATCATGCTTGTCGGTTTCGGGGCGATTCACATTACTATTTCTCCGTACTATGCCTATGCCTCAGGTATCGGCTTACCACTCATGGTCGGCGTTTTTTGCCAAAGAATTTCGGAAATGTACCGTTGGAAAAACGAGGAAAGTCAATTGAGGGATGATCGACGGAATGCCGTACTCTGTTATGCCGTGATCGGCGCCCTGATTTTTGCCGGTACGTTGGGGCCCGCCATTACCCTTGCTTCCTACTACATCAATGGTTCGATCGACTTTGAAGAAGTGACTCGTTGGGTCGAAAAAAATTCTCAAGGGAAACCGATTGTCATTTCCACTGCCCCAAAAGCTTACCCTGCTTATTTTGCGAAAAAACAGGGGATAAACATTGATGAATATGATTCCAGTGTTACTCTTGATGTCATAAAAAAAAGTCTCAAAAACGGCCATTCCGTCGTTGTTTCAGATATTTGGTTGGGAACCCTTGACGCAGGAGATCTGGAGAATTGCGATTTTCCCATCTACTACATTGTTTCCACGGAAAGAGATGGCATAACCCCTGTTCACAGGGATGATTACATTGATGTTTTGCACGAAAGAGGCTGGGTGGCAGCTCGTTCGGGATCATTCCAGGAAAAATTAGATAAAGATTTTCTTCTCGTAAAACGATTTGGAAAAACTCGACTTGATCATCGGCAAAGTTATCTTCAAGTTTACCAGAATAAGCGATCCCTCAAGAATGAATAGAATCCCCTTTAATTTCCCCCATTACACCGGCCGTGAAATCGAGTCGATGCAGGCGGCAATGACCACCGGCCAATTGCATGGTGATTGCGGTTTTACGAAAAAATGCCATTCGCTGCTGGAATCGCGGTACGGCTGCAAAAAAGCCTTGCTGACGCATTCATGCACCGGGGCGCTGGAAATGTCGGCGCTTTTGCTCGACATCCAGCCCGGCGACGAAGTGATCGTTCCTTCGTACACCTTCGTCTCCACGGCCAACGCGTTCGTGCTTCGCGGTGCAGTTCCCGTCTGGTGCGACATCCGGGCCGATACGCTGAATATGGATGAAACGAAAATCGAATCGCTCATCACGCCGAAAACGAAAGCGATTCTTCCCGTTCACTACGCCGGGGTCGGCTGCGAAATGGACGCGATCATGAATATCGCCGAAAAGCATAAGCTGTTCGTCGTCGAAGATGCCGCTCAAGGAGTCGAAGCGTTTTACAAGGACAAACCGCTCGGAACGATCGGACATCTCGGCTGCTACAGTTTTCATAACACGAAAAACTACGGTTGCGGCGAGGGGGGAACCCTGCTGGTCAACGACGAACGTTTCATTGAACGGGCGTCGATCATTCGGGAAAAGGGGACGAACCGCTCGTTGTTTCTTCAAGGACAGGTCGATAAATACACCTGGGTCGACATCGGCGGTAGCTTTTTGCCGAGCGATTTGACCGCCGCGTTTCTCTTGCCGCAACTGGAAGAAGCGGACTCAATCAACCGAAAACGTCTCGCCGTCTGGGATCGGTATTTTGAACTTTTGACGCCGCTCGCGGAAAAGCATGGTTTCCGTTTACCGGTTGTTCCGAAAGAGTGTCGACATAATGCGCACATGTTTTACATTCTGCTTGCGACGGCGAAGCAGCGCAGCGAGTTGCTCAAGTTTTTGAATGACGCCGGAATCCTGGGCACATTTCATTACGTCCCGCTACACAGCGCCCCGATGGGCCGGAAAATCCAGCCGAAGGAGTTCTCGCTCCCGATCACCGACGATCTTTCCGCTCGGCTTCTCCGGCTCCCGATGTACGCCGATTTGACGGAAGAGCAAATTTCGGAAGTCGTTTCGCAAATCGGACGTTTTTTTGAATCTTAACACATTCTCATCATGTCAGCACGCAAAGGTATCATTTTAGCCGGCGGGGCGGGGACACGG
>JAVBTU010000105.1:0-3581 GCA_031556015.1 Thermoguttaceae bacterium | reverse complement strand
TTCACGCTGAGCAAATCGTTGTCATTCTGAACGAAGTGTACTCACGTAGTGAAGAATCTGGTGTATCCGGCCAACACGCACTGCATCACGGGCGCTGCTTGAAACCAGATTCTTCGGAGTACCTCAGAATGACATCGCTTTCGCCGAAACGGGGAATTTCTCACCGGTTACAGTATATACCTTTCAACGTCAAAAAAGTGATTTTTCTCTTTTAACCGGTACTCCGCTTGTTTGGGTGTTTATACGGTTTATCGACAGGGCAAAACATCACATTTATGGCGGTGTGGAGTATATAACCGCCGAATTATACCACGTTTGACTTGAATGAAAATGAGACATTCGCGGGAGGGACGCATTCAGCCGATCCACAAGATAAATACCGCCATGCTAAAGAGGGATAGAAACGTGCTGAGGAACATGGACGTCGCCATTTCCCGTTCCACGATCCCGTAGTGAACCGCCAGGATAATCACGGTCGAGCCGGTGGGAATCGCCAACGCGATCACGCTGACGCTCCGAATACTCGCTTCCGTGCCGGCGACCAACATTCCGAGCCCGATCATGGCGGGAAACACGAAATTCTTGGCCAGGACGTTGACGGCGGCCGGTAAATCGAGATGGATCTTTTGGGCGTTGAGAATGATGCCCGAGGAAAATAACGCAACACCGCCGGTCACGCTCCCGAGCATCGCCACCGAATCGCGGATCGGCGCCGAAACATGAAAGCCCGCCAGGACAAAGAGAAAGCCGGTCAACGGCAGCCAAACGACCGGCTCTTTGACGGCATGACGTAAATTCGATTTCCAAAGAGTCACCCAGTTCCCGGTGGATTGAACCGCTTCGTCTTGCGTGTCTGAAGCGAGCATGATGAGCGTGAAAGGAATTTGGATCAAATTCATCAAAAAACCGCATACGGCAATCGTTAAGGTGCAGTGGTCGCCATAAAGCGTTTCCAAAACGGAAATTCCGACGAACGAAACCGCGGGACTGGCGATCGCCAAAGCTTGGAGCGCCGCCGCTCCCCGCGAACGGCGAAACAGGTATCGGGATATTCCGAACACGGCGAAGTATCCTCCCACCAACGCCAGAAACAACCAGAACAACAGGGGAAGATTGGCGAACAACGCTTCACGCGACATTCCCATCAGTCCGGCGAAAACGGCCATCGGCAGCGCATAGAGCATCACCATCCGGTTCAAAACCAGACTTTGTTCCGCCGTAAAATCCTTGTGCATCCCGGCGGCGAACCCCAGCGAAACCGTCACGATGCTGGGCAACAACGCATCGACCAACGTTTCTACCATTTTTTTCGTATCATCGAATCCGTGCCTGACAATGCTACTCAATTATAAACAATCCGGAAATCGGAGTCAAACTGCAACGATACGGGTGCGCCCAAATTGGGGAAGAGCGGAGGTGCCTGTCGGAATGGCTGGAAATCCGTGACGATTCGAAAAAAAATTCAAAGATTCCGTTGGTTTTTCCTCCGTCGCCCACTCTTTGGGGTAGAAGTTTCCACCCAAGTGGAATCCCCTCAAGACACGAGATAAAATACCAATCATGGAAACGACAGTCCTCAATGATCCTTTGACGCAGTGGGTCCAGCGTAGCCGAATCGGCGATCGGGACGCGTTCGCGCAGATCGTGCGCCGATACCAACAGATCGTCAGCGGAGTCACGTTCGGAATTCTCGGCGATTTTCACAAAAGCGAAGACATCGCGCAGGAAACGTTCCTTATCGCCTGGAAAAAACTCGACCAGCTCGAAGATGCCGCGAAGCTGCCCGGCTGGTTGTGTCAAATCGCGCGGAATCTTGCGAAACAACATCTTCTCAAAAAGATCGGAAAAACGACCGCTTCGTTGACCGAAACGGAGCGAACGATCGACGTTTGCTCGAAAGAGGAAGACCCGATGGAGCTGGCAATACGGGAAGAGCGGAGCCGCTTGATCTGGGACGCCGTCGGAAAGATTCCCGAAAAATACCGCATTCCGCTCATCCTGTATTATCGGAGCGAAAAATCGACGCCCGCGATTGCCGAAGCTTTGGAAATCAGCGAAGACGCGCTTTCGATGCGGCTTTCCCGGGCGAAAAAGTATCTGCGCAAAGAACTGGAAAAGCAAGTCGAAGGGGCGATTTCGTCCAGCGGGCCGGGCGAATTCTTTTCGCTCGCCGTGATCGCGGCTCTTCCGGATTTGATAAGCGTTTCGTCCGCCGGCAAAGCGGTCGCCGCGACGGAAGGAACGCTCGTCGCCGCGGGATTGGTCGCCGCCCCGAAATCGGGACCTTCCGGCGCAACACTTTTCGGAGGAGCGTTCTTCGGAATCTTCGGATCGTTCTTTCTTTGGATCGTTTCCACCGTTATTTTCACCCTGTTTTTCCTGCTCGCGGCGATCCCGGGCATTTGGTTTTCCGTCCGCAACGCCCCGACGCTCCGGACCCGTCGGTACTTGATTCTGTGCAGTCTGCGGGCGAATTTACTCATCGCATTTGCCAGTTTTCTCGTTTGGGCGTTTTTTCCGACGTGTCAATCGATGATCCACTTGGTGAAATACTGCGGTGTCACGATTTCCCATGAAACGGAGTGGACGTATCTCATCAATCCGCTCGCTTACGGAAGCGGCGGATTGCTGTGGTTCGGCGTCGCGCTTTTCGTTCTCGTTTCACCGTGGATGTACCGCAAAATTTTGAGGGAAGACGTCGGATTATCCGTTGTGAAAAAACCGATTCCCTTCGAAGAATCGTCGCTTTCACTGGCTCGGCTGGAAAAAACGTACAAACATTTTTCGACGGCGTGTTTGGTGATGCTGATTTGGTATTTCGTGAGTTTCCTGTTCGGCATCTTCCTCTTGGCAACCGGTATCAATCCGGCCCGATTCGAATGGAATGTCGGTTACTTTTTGGATTACCAGGGAATCTTAATCGGCTTTATGGTGGTCGGGATCGTTTTTTACACGGTTTTTCGACAATTCCACAAACAACTTCTGGAAACGGCGAAAGACGAAGCGACGTTCCAAGCCGTCGGGCCGGTTTGGGATCGGAGTACGACGCCGTTTTTCGAGAAAGTGTTCGTCGAATGGCTCGTTTACTTCGGCTGCTTCGTCGCGGCAGGAGTGACCATCTCATTGAAGTCGGCGATCGATTACGATTGGGTTCCATACTATCCGATTCCGCTGACGGAAAAGCTGGGCCTGATTCTCGGCGTATCGTTCGCCGTCGCCGCAATCAATGCCGTGTATCCCAAGCTGCGGTGGTTGTTCACCCTGGGCGGATGCCTGTTCGTCGCGTATGGTATCAATGAGATTTACAGGGACTCCTGGGGGCACGGACGGAACGGTTCCTACCTCAACACCGTCGCCGATTGGCCGTATCTGTTCGGTATCATTTTCGTGAACATATACGTCGCAGCAATTATATTCGCTGCGATATTCGTCGCCGGACCGCATTTTTACGCCAAATGGAGCGGAAAATCGATTCGCTTTTCCCTGCCGAAAAAACTCGCGGTTGCTTATTGTGTCATTTTCGCGTTGGTTCTTTGCCTCGCTCCACGAGGATATTCGTCGCTTCGGGCTCCGTACTGGCT
>JAVBTU010000284.1:0-6195 GCA_031556015.1 Thermoguttaceae bacterium | reverse complement strand
AGACCATCAAAAACGTTCATTTTATCAGATCAAACCTTCCGCGCCGAGAACCCGAGTTCGCCGTAAAACAGGTCGACTTTAGAGCAGCCGCCTACGTTCGTGCACGGAAGGGTACGGGCGGTGAGCCGCCGTTTTCCCGACCTTGAAAAACCAACGCGACACAAGCGTAATCGCGGGGGCGATTCTGCCGACAAATGCTGTAGTTGCTTGCGCACTGTTTCTTACTTACCGTGGCGTGATCAATCATCGGAGGTGAGGTACTCTTTACCGTGGTTCGGCGGCGATATCATCTTCGTAAAACAGGTTCACAAAAAGCTTGACGATTTCCTGATGGGCATCATCCGCATCCTCTCCCTCGACGGAAAGTGTGAGAATCTCGCCAAACTCGGCTCCGAGACTAAGCAACTCCAAAATGCTTGTGCAATCGGCTTCGAGCCCCTTTTTGAACAGCTTGGCCTTTGCGTGGAAAGGCTTCATGAAAGTACAGATCGTCTGCGCGGCCCGGAGATGGATTCCCGCACGGTTGAGTACCATTAAATTCGTGACCAATTTGTCATTAGGTGTTGCGTTCATGGGTGTGTCTCCTACGGTAAAAGTGGCGAGCACTATCGCGGGGTTTCCGGTTTTTGATTTTCCTTAATTCGTCGCGGTGGGAAGAACATGATCGATCGCCCGTTCTTTTTTACCGAGCAGCCGGGCGAACTGTTTCGAGAGCCATTCGGCCGTTCCTTGGATGATGAAAAACAGTACGGGCGTTACGAATATCCCGACCATTGTCGAAACTGTCATACCGCAACAAACAGCCGTTCCGATCGCCTGGCGTCCCGCCGCTCCGGCGCCCGAAGCGACCGCCAACGGTAGCACGCCGAGAATGAAGGCGAATGACGTCATCAAAATCGGGCGTAATCGCAGTTTCGCCGCTTGCATCGCCGAATCGAACAACGACATACCCTCCTTTCGGGCGTCACGGGCAAACTCGACGATCAAAATCGAGTTCTTCGCCGTCAGCCCGACCAGGATGATCAGTCCGATCGAGGTGTAAACGTTGACTTCCATGCCGCGCATCGCTACGCCGAGGAAAGCGCCGAACACCGCGAACGGAATCGCCATCATGATGATAATTGGTGCCGACCAGCTTTCATACTGAGCCGCGAGGACGAGAAAGGCAAACATCACCGCCAAAGCGAAAACAGTTATCGCCGAACTGCCGACTTTCGCTTCCTGATAAGACATATCGGTCCAAGCATAACCGTAATCCTCTCCCAGACCACCGACGACGTTCTTCAGTTCTTCCATTCCCTGACCGGAACTTTGGCCCGGAAACAGCATCGTGTTGACGAGCGTCGACGGATACATGTTGAAACGATAAACGACTTCCGGGCCGATGTCGTCCGTTCCCTTGAGAAACGCGCTGACTGGAAGCATTTCCCCGTCCCGGTTCCGAACTTTGATTTTTTGGAAATCGTCCTTGACACTTCGGTACTCCGCGTCGGATTGGATCATAACTTTGAAAACCCGGCCGAAACGATTGAAATCATTGACATAAAAGGAACCGAAATAATTCTGTAACGCTCCGAACAGTTCGCCGAGCGGAACGCCGAGCTTTTGCGCCTTTTCCCGGTCGACGTCGAGATAATACATCGGCGTCCTCGGCCGGAAGGAGCTGCCGGCAAACAGGAATTTCCCCGACGCCATCGATTGGTCGATCACGGTGTTCATCGCCTCGTAAAGTTTTTCGTCGCCGGTTTCCCCCTTGTCGAGGAGTTGCATCGTCACGCCGCCTGAGATGCCGAGGCCGACGATCGGGGGCGGGCCAAACGACATGCAGTTCGCTTCGGGATATTGTGCGGTAATCGCCTGGACTTTGCGCAAAATGTCGTTGACGTGAAGTCCCGGGCCCTTGCGTAGGCTCCAGTCCTCCAGGTCGACGATTCCGACTGCGACGTTCGAAGAGCGAATGTCGTCGACCAGCGAAACGCCATCGACGAAAATGATGTTTTCAATACCTGGTATCCGTTGCAAATCTCCTGTCAGTTGCGTCGTCAAATCGTGTGTTCGGGCGAGCGAAGCCCCATCCGGAAGCCGTACCTCGACGAACAATGACGCCTGATCGTCGTTCGGCAGGAACCCGGTCGGCAAACTCGTACCAAATTTGCCAAGCCCGACAAGCGTCGCCCCCCAAAAGATGAGGACGAGCAACGAAACCCGGAGCAATTTCGACACGCCGCCCAAATAGCCGCCGGTAAATCGGTCGAAGGTGTTGTTAAACCATCGGAACAGAAACATTTTCTTTTCCGGCGATTTTCGCAACAAAATCGCACAAAGGGCGGGAGCCAACGTCAGGGCGACGACGGCGGAAACCGCGGTCGCTCCGGCGATGGTCAAAGCGAATTGGGCGTAAAGCTTGCCGACGATGCCCGGCATCATCGCGGTCGGCACGAACACGGCGGCGAGTACCAGGGCGGTGGCGATGACCGGTCCGGAAACCTGTTGCATGGCGTGAATCGCGGCCTCCCTCGGCTCCAATCCTTCCTCGTCGATCAAACGTTGGCAGTCTTCGACCACGACGATGGTGTCGTCGACGACGATTCCGATCACCAGCACGATCCCGAACAGGGTCAGAGTGTTGATGGAAAAACCGAACAGCGCCATCAGGGCGAACGCCCCTAATAACGAGACGGGAATGGAAAGCGTCGGAATCAACGAAGCCCGCCAGTCTTGGAGAAAGACGTAAACGACCAAAACGACGAGAATGATTGCGATAATTAATGTTTCGATAACTTCATGGATTGAAGCGGTGATATAATTCGTCGCGTCGTAGCCGATGATGTAACCGATACCGTCGCGATCGAACATCGGCTGCAAATCGTCGAGCGTTTTGTAGAGTTCCTTGACGACTTCGACGGCATTGGCTCCGGGAAGTTGAAAAACGACCAGTGTCGAAGCAGGACGTCCGTTGATGCGCGAGATCTGATCGTAAGACAGGGCTCCCAATTCCACTCGGGCGACATCCTTCAGTCGCAGGATTTCCCCGTCTTCTCCCGTTCGAACGACGAGATTTTCGAACTGCTCGACGGTTTCGAGCCGCCCCGTCGTCGTCACGACGATTTCCTGCTCCTGTGTTTCCGGAGCAGGCGACTGACCGATGCGTCCTGCGGCGACCTGCATGTTCTGCTGTTGAATCGTGGAAATGAGATCGGTGGTCGAAAGCCCTCGTTCGGCCATCAGTTCCGGATTCAGCCAAATCCGCATTCCGTAATTTTTTCCTTCGAGCACCATAGCCAAGCCGACGCCGGGAACACGGGCCAGGACGTCCTTCAACTTGATCGTCGCATAATTGCACAGATAAGTGTCGCCCCGATCCGATTCCGGATTTTTCTCGGCGAAAGCGTCGTAGACGGATAAGGCCATCAACAGTCCCGTCGATCTTTTTTGTACGACGACGCCGCGACGCTTGACGTCTTCCGGCAAACTCGGCAAGGCCTGTTGAACGCGATTATTCACGTTGACCGTCGCCATGTCGGGGTCGGTTCCGATCTCGAACGTGACGAGCATGTTCAGGTTGCCGTTGTTGTCACTCGACGAGGAAAAATAGATCATGTCGTCGACGCCGTTGACTTTCTCCTCGATGGGAATCGCCACGGTTTCGGCGAGCACTTTCGAATTGGCGCCCGGATAACTCGCCGTGATGCTGACCGTCGGTGGAACGACGTTTGGAAATTGCTCGACCGGCAACGCGAAGTACATGGCGAGTCCCGCCAGGGAAATCACCAGCGAAATGACGATTGAAAATACGGGACGATCGATGAAAAACTTGTACATGGGTTTATCCTCCAGATGATGATTTGCAATGAAGCGTGAGATTTCAAGGGCACTGTTTATTCCGCAACAGTGGATTTATGCACTCTATTGTTTTTCACAAGGACTGTCTTCGTGTCCTTAATCGTGACGCCGCTTCCGACACGGACTTTCTGCAAACCGTCCACGACGTAACGTTCTCCCGGCTTGATACCGCTCTCGATGATGCACTCGTTTTGACCGACGGCCAGTCCTTTCTTGACGACGCGGCGCTGGACAATGTTATTTTCATCGAGAACGAACATGTAATTGCTGCTAAGGTCGATACTTATGGCTTTTTCCTTGACGACGACTGCACCTATTACTGTGTTTTCCGGAACACGAACGCGGCAGACCCATCCCGGAAAAATCGTGTAATCGGGATTGGATATTTCGCCGCGTACAAGAACCGTCCCGACAGACGGCTTGATCGTGTTGTCGATATGTGTGATTCGACCTTCATAGGGATAATCGTCCACATTCGTCGGAGTGTCGATTTCCTTGCCGTTGCTCTGCCGTAACAATTGGAGATGGAATTTCCACGGGGGCAGTTCGGACATCGACGAGGCTATTTTTTGGGGAGTTCCGATAATTTTTTGAAAATCCGCGAAATCGTTGTCGCTTATCTCAAAGTAGACGTAAATCGGGTCCATGTTGCGGATCGTCGCCAGCTTTCCCGTCGCTTCGCTGACGAGGTTTCCCACATTGATGAAATCGCGGCTGATCATTCCGGAACACGGGGCGAGGATTTCCGTATACTGTACGTTCAGCTTGGCTTCGGTCACGGCGGCTTCGGCGGCTTGGATCGACGCTTCCGCCTGCCGCAAATTTCTTGCCTTGTTTTCGTATTCGTCTTGCGATACTGTATTACTGTTGCGCAGTGAGGCGGAGCGATCGTAATCGGCTTTAGCGTAATCTCTGCCGGCTTTTTCGGTTTTAAGTTGCGCTTCGGCCCGTTGAAGGGCGGCATGGTACGGCGTTTGTTCGATGAGGAAGAGCGGTGCATCTTTTTGAACGATTTGGCCGGGTGTAAAGGAAACTTTTTCCAGAAAACCTTTGACTCGGGCGACGACGTCGACCGTTTCCGAGGCGTCGGTTTTACCCGTGTAGTCTTTGAAAATGGGGATATCGCGTTGTTCCGCTTCGGCAACAGTCACTAACGGCGGTGGAATCTCGACTTTTTCAACGGCTTTGTTGCAACCGGCAAAATTCGCCAAAGCAAATGCGGTTGCTATCGTCATAGTTATCAAGGTCGTCGGCGTGCGTTTCATGGTAATTTCTCCTGTTTTGTCATTGAATCAAAATGGTTGGCAGGCAATTTGTTTGCTGGAATATGGTTGGCAGGCTAAATATATTCGTGTAAAAAATTCTCCCCTGGGGAGACAGTGTTTTGTTTTACTGAATATTTTTGGAGATCACTTCGATTACTCGATAGAATCTTGCAAGGTCTTCTTTGGTAACACCTTCGGTGATCTGCGCTTCCGCCCGTCGCAAGATGGCATCGGTCTTCTCCCAGAGTGCTCTCGCTTTCGGGGTTAGCATGACACGCTTCAACCGAGCATCGTCTTCGGTATAATCGCGCTCAATTAAGGCATGTTTTTGCATGAGCCGGAGAATTTTCGACGTTGTGGAAGGGCGGATGTCGAACTCGTTTTCGATATCTTTCTGAAAAACCTCCTGATCTCCTTGATTGACGAGATACCGAACGATCCAAGCGTGCATCTCCGTCGCGCCTTCAAATACATCGGTTTTTTCCGAAATCTCCTTTTTGAGATTTCCTATATAGCGAATCAACTGGTTGGACAGTATTTTGAGAACCAGTATGACGTTTTGTTCCGTTTCCATAGCACCTCCTCGAAAATAATTTGCCGGGCCAATAGTCCTCCCGCCAATAATTAGCACACCAACCATATTATCACCAACTATCTCTTATGTCAAGAGGAAAACTGAAAAAATCTCATCTCAATATTTTGTATTGATAAAATCAGAGCCGCGCCCGTAAGAGAGGCGGTTTTCCGAGCTTCCGTTTCCTGATGGTCACGGCTCTGAAAAATTTGCATCTCATTGACCTTATTTCAACCGGAGCGTGATCATTGTAATGTCGTCTGATTGTCCGGCGGAATCGCTAAAGGCACAAAGAGCGTCGACCATGCTTGTGTCGATCTCTTTTGCGGATCTGCCCGCCGAATTCTGCAATACTTGGCACATCCGGTCGTTTCCGAACGGTTCGTCCCGGGTGTTGAGCGCTTCCGTGACTCCGTCCGTGTAAAGATACACCGCCTCACCGGGCGAGAATTGTATGTTTGTGGATTCATACGACGCATCCGCATCCACTCCCAGCAACGGCCCGCCGGTAAT